>NHFB01000008.1 GCA_002170285.1 Betaproteobacteria bacterium TMED100 | reverse complement strand
AGCTGCTACAACTTTTTTCTTGGCTACTACAACTTTTTTCTCAGCTGCTACAACTTTTTTCCTAGCGGCTGCAACTTTTTTCCTAGCGGCTGCAACTTTTTTCTTGATAGTAGCTTTCTTTTTAGATGAACCTTTTTTCCAAGTAGCCATTTATAATCTCCATCAAAATACAACTGGTGAAAAATTTTAATCGAACTACTTGATTACAATTTAGACAAATTATCTTTATTTTTTTTTGTAATTCAGAAAATTCGTTACTTCTTTTTCTTTTTTGCAACGGATCTTTTTTTAGCAACTACTTTTTTCTTTTTTTTCTTAGCTGCAGGTTTCTTTTTATCTACAACTTTTTTCTTGGCGGCTACAACTTTTTTCTTGGCGGCTACAACTTTTTTCTTGGCGGCTACAACCTTTTTCTTGGCGGCTACAACCTTTTTCTTGGCGGCCACAACTTTTTTCTTGATAGCAGATTTCTTTTTAGGTGAAACTTTTTTCTTAGTAGCCATTTATAGTCTCCTTCAAAATACAACTGGTTGAAAAATCCAATCGTACTACTAGATTAAAATTTTGACAAATTATCCAAATAAAATTATCTTAATTTTTTTAAGTAATTCAGAAAATTCGTAAGAATAATATTTCCATAAATTATGGAATATTTTCTTCTTTAATTTTAGGGTTGGAATGAAAGCTTGATATCTCAAATTGAGTGCCGAATTATTGAAAACGAAATCGTCTTTTATTGTTGGATAATTCTCTTTCATATAAGAAAAGAAATGCGCAACAACAATTTCATTATTAAACTCGACCCCTGACATTGCGTAAGGGTAAAAAGCTAGTTGTAAGTCCTGCCAAAAATATTCAAAAGTTTCCTCTGTGACAGGTTCAGTAGTTGGAGCGAATGCTCCGATAGGTATTAAAGTTGTCATATAATCTCCTTAAATGATTAAACATTCCAGGAGAAATAAAAGTTTCAGTGATACAAATCATCCCCCATAATGAGGTAAAATACTGTTAGCAATCAGATACTTAACAACAAATCGATTCTCTGAATCGCCACCATTTTTAGAAATGTGATCGTTCCAATAATGNTAACNGGANNNCAANTAATCCCCCACACTAAATAAAAAATNTATTAANATCANNATNTTGCGNANNATTCGNNTCCCTGATTCGCCACCATTTTTTTAAATNAAATCAANGGCTTANGAANTNNTNCTNCTTAACAATGATTAACCTCTTGNAAAAACTTCATAACCNACTCTAAAAGGGGCTGACAAGGTTGCTAGTTGAAAGTTTTTGAGGCACTAGCTAAATTGTAACCTACGGGATTACTTAGCAATCTGTCCATTGAGCTTGCAGATAGTAACTATGGTGAAACTTAATGATTAATTTTAAATAAATCAGAGAAGTAGAAATTGAGGGTTTTATAAATAAGCAATTACATCTAAAGTATGCTCACCATTTCCAGCCAAATTTTACAAAAATACTATTAAATACAAACAGCGGTCCTATCAATAAGTACTTAATATCTTCAAAAAATGAGGGCTTCCTGCCTTCAATTAAATGTCCAATAAATTGGGTCACCCAACCNACAACAAATATAAATATTGAAATTATTAAGACCTTNTCTTTTAAAAAATAAATTAAAGTTACATATGATAAAGACCAAACAGTCATCAAGTAAAAAGCCTTTTTCGAGAGTTTNAAATAAAATATCAAAGTCAAAAGAATAANAAAAATCGCAANAAAGAAATTAAAAGCACACAAAAGACCGATGATTGAAAACATAATTGCAGGGACTGCAAACAGATGAATAATTTTATTAATCGGGTTTTTGTGGCATTGTGAATAATTCTCAATTAATTGTGATNTTTGTGACATAGATTTTTTTGATCCTGTAAGGTAAATTAATTTTTATTCAGGATATCAGTAACAAAAACAGATAATTTAAAAATTTATTTATCAGAAAGGAACTAATAGTGAATTATAGGAGACTTGGAAAAACAGGATTAAAAATAAGTGAATTTTCGTATGGTTCATGGGTTACATTNGCAAATCAACTNAAACTTGACGATGCGACGGAAATGATGNAAATAGCCTATGAAAATGGCATTAATTTTTTTGACAATGCTGAAGTTTATGCTGCTGGAAANTCGGAATTGATAATGGGCGATGTTTTAAAACGACTTGGATGGACTAGAGATTCCTATATTGTGTCCAGTAAAGTTTTTTGGGGTGGGGACAAACCCACACAAAGAGGACTAAGCCATAAGCACATTATTGATGCATGTAATAATGCTTTAAAAAGACTTCAATTNGATTATTTGGACTTATATTTCTGTCACAGGCCTGATCCTGATACACCAATTGAGGAGTCAGTTAGAGCCATGCATACATTGATTATGCAAGGAAAGNTTTGCTACTGGGGTACTTCCGAATGGCCAGCATCAGAAATAAAAAAAGCATTTGAAATTGCATATAAATTTAATCTAACTCCCCCTTCAATGGAGCAACCTGAATACAATATGTTTGACAGAAAAAAAATGGAAGTTGATTATGTTCCGCTTTTTGAAGAATACGGATTAGGAACAACTACATGGAGCCCACTTGCCTCTGGTGTCCTGACTGGAAAATATATGAATGGAGTTCCGTCTGGNACTCGAACCGAAATTGGAAATTTTAAATTTATTAAAGATAGAATTGAGTCAGAGGAATACAAACCAAGACATGAAATGGTAAAAAAATTATCTAATTTATCAAAAGAAATTGGGATGCCTCTTGTAAATATGGCTTTATGTTGGTGTTTGAAAAACAAAAATGTAAGTACTGTAATTTTAGGAGCATCCAAACAGGAACAACTCAAGCAAAACCTTCAAAGCATTAAAACTTTTGACTTAATGGATGAATCAGTTATGGAAAATGTTGCTGCAATCATAAACCAATAATAAATGTTCTTAATTACTTAAAAAAAATTATCAATTTAAATAAAAAACTTATAGTAAATACTACTAANTATTATTTTTTTTTGAGTGAAAACCAAGTTTTACATAGTTACCCAAAAATTTAGTAAAGTTTTCTTTTTGAACGTTATCTTATAAATCAACTTTTATTGAAAATTATATATTTTCTCCACTAAACTCAACANCCACTTATNTACAATCCATGGTTTATGGCCCNAGTGGTTCTGAAAAACTTAATCAAAACAGAAGAAGGATGTTNTAGTAAGCTTCTTCTGTTTANAATTACTGCTTACTTGGATCGCCTTTGAAATGATGGATTTTGTCAACAGGTTTCATAAAAAGATTGGCGAAAAAAGCAATTACTAGAAGACCTGCCATTGCGTACATAGTTGTATTGTAAAGACTCGGGGTGGGGTCGATTGTACCAGCAGGAACTATCTCCATCAGTCTTGCAATAGTTACAGTCTTGGCAGAAACCAATTGTTCTAACTGTTCCACAGGAGCACCAAATTTATCCAAAAAGGCTTGAGGATCAATTTTAGACACCAAATCATTAATTGCATTAAGTCTTGAAAAGTCACGAAGTTGCAAAATGCTTACAGGACCTAATACTCCAGCAGTAGACCAAGCTGTTAAAAGTCGTCCATGAATACCACCGACATGCATCGTTCCAAATATATCTGCTAAATAAGCTGGAATAGTGGCAAAGCCTCCTCCATACATCGTAAAAATAATCATAGTCGCTATACAAAATCCAGCAAAGTAAATAACAGTTGATGGATTAGCACTTGCTTCAAGAGCAAAATATGGAATAGATGAATATAAAATTGCTCCAAGGACAAAAAAACAAAAATATGTATTTTTTCTACCTATAAAATCCGAAGTCGATGCCCATAAAAACCTGCCAACCATATTAAATGCTGAAAGCATCACGACGTAATTTAAGAAAAAAAGCGCAACTAACGTACTAGTTGTAGCCATACCAATCAGCACTTCGTTGGAACCAAAAATTTCGCTTACCATTGTTTTAGCAACTCCAATTACTCCAATACCTGCTGTAACATTAAAACAGAGCATTACCCATAATTGCCAAAACTGAGGTGTTTTTAGAGCTTCATCAATATGGACATTTTCTTTGGTTATCATACTTTTACCAGCATCTGGCTTGGGCGTCCATCCGTCTGGTTTCCAGTCTTTGGGAGGAACCCTGTAACTAAAGGCCGCAACTATCATAACTACAAAATAAATTAGGCCTAAAGTTAAAAAAGTTGCGGCAGCTCCAGTATCTCCACTACCAACAACATACACACCAGCATCACCACCTCCTGGAAGAGCTGCAGCTTGTTTGGCTGTAGCAATAACAACCTCTATTTTTTCTCCGGCTTGTTCAACAAAAACTCTACTATTCTCAGTTATTGTCTTAACAGCACCTTCTCCAACCTCAGGTCCTAAATAATCAGGTTTTTCTGCGTAATGAGCCAGTAAAGATGTTTTGATAGGCTTTGCAATCATTGCACCCCCACCAAAACCCATGATAGCCATACCAGTAGCCATCCCACGTCTATCAGGGAACCATCTTATTAGAGTTGATACTGGCGAAACATAACCAAGACCAAGGCCAAAGCCTCCAAAAACTCCGTAGCCTAAGTAGACAAGCCATAGCTGATGCAAATAAATACCAACTGAACCAACAATAAACCCTCCACCCCATAAAACAGCTGCAACAACGCCAACCATTCTAGGACCAACTTCCTCAAGCCACTTGCCACCAAAGGCAGCAGCCAAGCCCAAGCACACAATTGCAACCGAAAAGGTATACCCTACAGACTTAAGTGCCCAATCGTCAGCAGCTGGAGCAACAACCCCTATATGGTTTGAAAGAGGAAGATTAAAAAGAGACCAGGCATAAACTGAGCCTATGCACAAATGGATTCCAATTGAAGCTGGAGGAACTAACCAACGGTTAAAACCGGGTTTAGCAACAATATTTTCTTTCAGTAAAAATGAAAAAAAACCACCTGAGTTACCAGTACTCATTATTTCGTCTCCCAAAAAATCTCAATTAATCAAAAACTGAATGTTTTTAAAATTAGTCTATTCTCTATTCATTACTATACAATTACAGAGCTTTATTATTTATTATTGTTGTTATCAAAAAAATCTTAGTTAACTCACTAGTTAACCCGATATCTAGTATTTTGTCCAATTTAAATGAGATTTTTAGTTATATGAATACTAAAATTTTTAACCTGTTGTTTAAATAAGATGATTTCAATAATTNGAAATTAAACCCAAAATACTAAATATTTTGAAAATTTATTAAAAATTTTTCCATAAGGAGGTTTAAAAAAAGATGTTGCATTGATTTTAGATTGAACAAAAATCGATTTTTGCTTAGAAAAATTTTCAAACCCCCACTTGCCATGATAATGACCGTAGCCACTTGTTCCTACTCCACCAAAAGGTAAGTTGTCTTGAACAACATGAAGTAAACAATCATTGATAGTCAAACCCCCGGATTTGGTTTTTTTTATCCATATTTCATGTTCTTTTGAGTTGTTACCAAACAAATATAAAGCTAGAGGTGGATTTCCAAAATTTACATATTCGATTGCTTCATCAACCGATTTTACAAAAAGAACTGGTAACAAGGGACCAAANATCTCCTCATCCATAATTCGCATATTCGCATTGCAATTTAAAAGTAACTTAATGGAGCTAGAAATCTGAGAATTTTTTTTTGGAAAGTTACACTCATGAATGATACCCCCTCTGGATTTCACCTCCCTTTCCAACTCATTAATTCTCTCTGTATGCATACTATTAATTATGGAAGTAAAATCTCCATAATCTTTTGAGTTTTGATAAAGGTTTTTCAATTCTTCCATGAATACTTCAATAAACTTTTTTTTATGAATTTCATGAACAAGTAAATAATCTGGTGCAACACACGTTTGACCTGAGTTCATTGTTTTTCCAACGATGATAGATTTCACTGAACTTCGTAAATTTGCCGACGATGATATAAATACAGGTGATTTCCCTCCAAGCTCNAGAGTTGTGGGTATTAAATTTTCNGCTGTGTTTTTTGCTATCAACTTTCCAACTTTAGTCGAGCCTGTAAAAAACAAATGGTTTATTTNAGAGCAAGTGGAGATTGATTCTGCTACCTCATAACCTCCTTCAATTACTTGTANAACCGAAGANTCAAAGGAATCAGAAATGCATTTTTTCAAAAAAGANGAAAATTCNGGTGTTTTTTCACTNGGTTTGATTAAAACTCTGTTTCCCGCTGATAAAGCATTAATTGTAGGAATCAATGATAGTTGTAGTGGATAATTCCAGGGACTAATTACTGCCACCACTCCCAGAGGTTGAGGAAAAACTGAAGATTTCCCAAACCAAAAAACTGGTGAAGTTTTTACTTTTTTTTCCTTCATCCAATTTTTTGTATTTCTGATTGCATGCTTAGCAGCGGAAACTACTGGTATAACTTCTGCAAGATATGTTTCTTTATGGGATCTATTACCAAAGTCCTGTAAAATTTTTGTTGCAAAGGTATTTTGGTTATTAAGAACTAACTTTTTTAACGCCTGTATCCACTCTATTCTTCGGGATAATTCTGGATATGGTTCAGATTGATGTGCTTTAAAGAGTACATCAACAGTTTTTTTTACCATTGGATTGAGCGTTAATGCATTTTTTTTCAAAATTTAAATAATTTTTACTTTCAAAGGACAGAGATTTTGAACTCTGGCAACAATTTTATCTCCCTTGGTAACAGGACCAACACCTTCTGGAGTCCCGGTAAAAAGCAAATCACCAGGAGCGAGAGTAAAAAACTGCGACAAATCGCTAATGATTTCATTAACTGAAAAAATCATGTTTGAAGTGTTAGAGTTTTGCTTGACAACTCCATTTAACTCTAAAGAAATATCTAAATCTTGAATATTTGAAATTTGTTTAATATTGTGTACTTGGCTNATTGGAGCTGAAAAATCAAAAGCCTTAGCAAGTTCCCAAGGTTGCCTTTTCTGTCGTAATTTTTTTTGAAGATCCCTCCTGGTCATATCCAAACCAACAGCAACACCAAAAATATACTCTTGAGCATCGCTAAAAGCAATATTGTTACCCTCTTTGCCAATGACAACCACTAGTTCGATTTCATGATGAAGGTCATTGGTCATGGAGGGATAAGGGAGATTAACAAACTCATCTGAAGAAACTGGAACTATCGCATCAGAGGGTTTCATAAAGTAAAACGGGTTTTCCCTACCCGGTAAACCCATTTCTAAAACATGTTTTTTGTAATTAGCACCAACACAATAAATTCTTCTGGGGATAAAAGATTTTGCTTCTTCAAATATAGAAATTGAATGAAAATTTTGTTTAGTTATATTACAATTCAATGTTTTGTCTTTAAGAAANTNGATTTTTTTAAGGGTTTTCCAGTAAGAAACTTTTCTAAAAATTTGATGTCNANATATTCACTTTTANAAATANTTAAAATACGATTATAACTTATGATTGAAGTTGATAATTTAAGCCGTTTTTACGGAGATTTTCTTGCTGTAGATTCCGTGAATTTCAAGATTGAAAAAGGTGAGGTTGTTGGACTACTTGGTCACAACGGAGCCGGTAAAACCACAATAATGAAAATGCTAACTGGATATCTAGAGCCCTCGTCTGGTCACATAAACATCGATGGCCTCAGCATCGGATCTGATACAGGCCTGATTCAAAAAAAAATTGGATACTTGCCTGAAAATTGCCCTGTTTGGCCTGAAATGACTGTCATTGACTATTTGGAATACCAGGCGCTACTTCATAAATTAAATACCAGTTCAATCCCAAAACTTATAAGCCAAGCAATTAATAAAACTGCTCTTCAGGAGAAGGCAACCGCCTCCATACAAACTCTATCCAGAGGATACCGACAAAGAGTTGGTGTAGCACAAGCTTTACTACACATGCCTGACATAATAATTTTAGACGAGCCAACCAATGGTCTTGACCCAACTCAAATACATCATATGCGGGATCTAATCAAGGAATTGGCTGAAACTTCCACTATTATTGTATCAACTCATGTTTTACAGGAAGTACAAGCTGTTTGCGAAAGAGTTTTGATTATGCGTTCTGGTAAATTGGTTACAGATTCAAAAATAAGCCATCTACAAGCCTCAAGCAGGTTGTTGCTAACTATCGAAAATACAAACATTAATGTTGTTGATGAATTAAAAAAAATAAACTCAGTTGGAAATGTTGAAAAAAAATTAGATGACAACTCAATTCAAGTATTTCAAATTGAAACAAGTGAAGATTTAGCACCAACCATTGTTGAATCTCTTGTTGGTTTAGGAATAAAAATTCGTGGAGTTAACCCGGAAAGAAGAGATCTGGAAACTGTTTTTTCTGAGGTAAGTCTGGAGACAAATGATGAATGAAATACTTTCAATCGCCAACAAAGAATTCAAAGCTTTTTTTTCTTCCCCAGCAGCCTACCTTTTCTTAGGAGCTTTTGTTGGCACAACATTGTTTGTTGTTTTTTGGGTAGAGACTTTTTTTGCAAGAAATATTGCTGATATTCGACCGCTGTTTCAATGGTTTCCCCTTTTGCTCATTTTTCTAGTAGCAGCCCTAACAATGAGGTCCTGGTCAGAGGAAAGAAGATCAGGAACCCTTGAATCCTTACTTACGGCCCCAGTTCATACATCTAGCCTTATATTAGGTAAATTTTTCGCAGCTTTGGCTTTGGTTGTTCTTGCACTGGCGTTAACACTACCATTACCTGTAACTATCTCTTTTCTTGGTCAAATTGATTGGGGGCCAGTTTTGGGAGGTTATATTGCGACTTTTTTCTTAGCTGCCGCTTATATTTCAATAGGAATTTACACGAGCGGAAGAACAGATAATCCAATAGTCGCTCTTATAATGACCACAATTGTTTGTGGTTTGTTTTACATTATTGGCGCGCAATTACTAACAAATTTATTTAGCTATGAAGTGGCTTCAATTCTNAATCAATTTGGTACTGGAACCAGATTTGAATCTATAACCAGAGGTGTTATTGATCTTCGTGATCTTGTCTACTACTTAACTATTGTTGCAATATTTTTGACTTTAAATTACCACTCTTTAGAGAAACTAAGGTGGGATGGTAAATCAGGTAACAAACGGCACCGGGATTGGAGTGTATTAATCTGGTTGATTGTTCTTAATTGTTTTGTTCTAAATATTTGGCTGTATACAGTTTCATGGGCAAGGATTGATATAACTNAGGATAGTCTTTATTCACTCTCTGACACCACAAAAAGTCAATTAAATGATTTACGCGAACCATTGGTGATTCGTGGATATTTTTCGGAACGCTCTCACCCTCTCTTAACTCCATTGGTGCCCAAAATAAAAGATTTGCTTAGTGAATACGAAATGGTGTCCAGNGGAAAAGTAAGAGTGGAATTTATCGATCCACAAAAAAATAGAGAATTAGAAGAGGAAGCCGCTTCAAAATACAGTATAAGACCAGTTCCTTTTCAAACGGCCACAAGACACCAAGCTGAGGTGGTCAATTCATATTTTGATATTGTCATTGCTTATGGCGATCAATTTGAAACTCTCGGTTATGCGGATTTAATTGAGGCTAAAGCTAGTGTCAGTGAAAGTGGAGTTGATGTTCGTCTAAAAAATCCCGAATACGCAGTTACTAGAGCTATCAGAAAAGTTGTTGGTGCATTTAGGGTTGGAGGAGCACCTATTGAAATAATCGATGACCCAATTGAGATGAAATTTTACATTTCTCCGACTAATGAATTGCCTTCAGCTCTACTACCAGTTAGAGAAGATTTGGTGTCGATAGCAAATGAATTAAAAAAAGAGGCTCCAAATAAATTTTCTTTTGTCTTTGAAGACCCTAATCAAGATGACGATCTTGTTGAAATTTTAGAAACTAAATATAATGTTAAAGCCCAAGTTGGAAATTTATTAGACCCTAAACCGTTTTGGTTCAGTGTTTTTGTTGAATCTGGGAAAAATATCCAACAAGTCCAATTTGTTCAGTCTTTAGAAAAACTAGACCTCAAAAAAGCTATTGACAGCTCACTAAAACGTTTAGCTCCTGGATTTCTCAGAACTGTAGCCGTTGTAACACCGGACGGTTCCACTCAAACTTTTAATCGATTAAAACAAGTATTGTCTGAAAACCTTAAAGTAACTGAGACGGACCTTAAGGATGGTGAGGTACCAGAAGATTCAGACATGTTGCTTTTATTAGCTCCTAATAAAATCAATGATATACAACTCAAAGCCATTGATCAGTTCCTGATGAAGGGTGGAAGCATCGTAATTGCATCTTCTCCTTTCAATGTTCAAGTTGGCCAGTCNATAAAAGCAGAATTTCACACCTCTGGCTTAGAATCATGGTTAGAAAATNTAGGTTACGAAATTGAAGCTGAAATGGTGCTCGACCCGCAAAGCACTTCTTTGCCGGTCCCTGTCCAAAGGTATATTGGTGGAATTCCTGTCAGAGAAATTCAACTTGTTCCTTACCCCCACTTTCCTGACATAAGAGATGAAGGTATTTCAAACGATCACCCAATTTCTTCTTCCCTAAGCCAAATGACACTTAACTGGGTTTCACCCATCAGTATTGATGATGAATTAATCAAAAACAGTACTTACTCTGCTTTATTNAAAAGCTCAAATTCAAGTTGGACTTCGGAAGAATTAGAAGTAATACCTGATTTGGAAAGTTACCCTGACACTGGATTTTCCATCGAAGGAGAAAGGGGTTCAAAAATGTTAGCAATAGCGGCTTCAGGTCCTTTCGACTCATACTTTAAAGACCTCGATGATTCTGAAGAAAAAATTGAGTCAGACCTAATTAAGTCCTCTCCTTTGTCCTCAAGATTGGTTTTAATAGCTAGTAACAGCTTTGCTGCTGATGGGTCAATTGACATTGCGTCACATTCACTTGGTACTTTGTACACTAAGCCTCTAGAATTCATTCAAAACGCCATTGAGTGGTCAATAGAAGATCAAGGTTTGTCCTCTCTTAGAGGTCGCTCCCAATTCGCTAGAACTTTATTACCAATGTCTGAAATCGATCAACAAAAGTGGGAAATAGCTAATTATGTACTTGCTCTATTTGGGTTGCTAACTGTGTGGTTTTGGAGAAGAAATTCCTTCAAACGTGACCAAATTCGCTATCAAAAAATATTAACCGATATATAAAAAAATGAACAAAACTATCAAAATTTTATTAGGGTTGCTTTTTTTGCAGTTATTAATCACTTTTGGACTTTTTTATAATTCAGGTTTAATTACACCACCCCCAGAAAGTCAACTTTTATTAAATATCGCTAAAAATGATATAAAAAAAATAACATTGACTGGGCCTGGAAACAATCAAGTTGTTTTGGAAAAAACTGAGGACCTATGGGGTTTAGCTAATTATAATTTTCCTGCTAATCAAGCTCAAATTAATCAACTGTTGGATCGACTTCTTGAGACAAAGTTAGGTACCAAAATATCCAAGCAAAAAACCTCTCATGATAGGCTCAGGGTTTCTGACACTGGTTTCGAAAGGAAAGTAGATTTACTTACNGTAGACGGTAACACTGAAATAATTTATTTTGGTAGTGCGCCATCTTTAAGGCAATCGCATGCCAGATTATCTGAAGACGTTAATGTATATGTTGTCAAATTCTCGGCTAATGACATTGACATACAATCTAACGANTGGATTAAGAAAGACATTTTTGTCNTAAAAAGCCAAAATATTGATAGTGTTTCTTTTGACAAAATTGTTCTCTCAAGATCTTTTGTTGATAATAAATCTAGCAATGAAAATGATACTGAAACACCCACCAAAGAATCTGCCGTTGTTTGGACTGTAAGCGGTTTAAAAAACAAACAGTTATCGAATGATGCTGCAACCAATTTCATAAACAATATTGCTGATATGCGAATTAATGGTATTGCCAGTAAAGAAACTATCGAAAAAATTGACAAGTCAAAAAAATCAAAGAAATTNATCATTACTATGAAAGATGGCAATAGAATNACTTATCAACTTTCAAAAATAACAGGTGAAGAAGACTTTTTGCTTACCACGTCACAAAAAAATGGTACCTTCAGATTACCTCCTCTATCAGGTAAAGATTTGATTAACTCCTCTAGTATTAGTTTTTTAGCTGGAGAACAAGAAAAAAATCTTGATGATTGATATTGGAACCTAGTATAATTTGCTAATATTTTCAAATCGTACAGGTCATACTCTATGTCAGATCAAGTAGACGTATCTGCAGTAAAATTAGCATCCCTCGTTGCTGAGATCTGTGTAGAAAGTTCGTCAAAAGGTCTATTGAATAAGACAGGCGATCTGCTACCACAAATACTAGACCTAGATGGTTTTTTAATTCTAGCTGAGGTTGAAAATACAGAATTGCCAATAATTTGTTCAGGAGGTAACACACCTAAAACAATTGTATTTAGTGAGTCAGCATTCAGCGAAGATATTTTGTATGGTAAACCTAGCGTCCTCAGTTCTGAGCACATCACCGATATCGACGACCGAGAATTATCCAAAGAGAATTATTATATTTGCTCTTTGTTTGGCGGTAAAAATTCCAAAGGCTATCTCGCCATAGGTATNAAAAANAATAAAAAAAAATTGACCCAAAATCAAATAGAAATTTTCACTAAAACTTGTCAGATAGTGGGAAATTCCTTTCAAATTCTTTTAAAATTAGAAAATGACACTAAGATTTTAGCTGAAAAAAATAGGAATGATCCATTAACTGGTTTATTGACTCATAGATCTTTTTTAGAAGAATTAACTTTATGTATGAAAAGAAGTAAACAAGAGTCAAAAGAACTAGCCTGCTTAGTTGTTTCTCTTGACAAATTTACTGCTATCAATGACCAATATGGATATGAAATTGGTAATGAATTGCTTTTTGAAATCGGTTCATTATTACAAAATTTCGTCAGAACTAACGACGTGGTTGGAAGAATAGGTGGAGATGATTTTGGTGTCGTTCTTAACGATGTTAATTCGGCTGAAAATGCAGTTACGGTTGCAAACAGGCTATGTCAGATTTTCAACAAAAATCTATTGCCTGTGGCAAAACACTTAACAGCAAGTATTGGTATTTCTTTGTACCCACATGATTCAAATGATAGCGAAATACTTATTGCACAGGCTGAGAAAGCTGCAAGGAAAGCAAAAAAAATNCCTGGAACCCATTCATCTTTTGCTGGGGAAGTTACTAACAAAACATCAACTGGAATTAGCTAGTTCATAAAAATCAAAACCTAAGATTTATCTTCTTCTTTTTACAACATATTACTAATATCNTTAAAACAAAATTACATTTAAGATTATTTAGACATCATTCACGTTCTCAACTATTAATTTGTTACTTACTTTTTAATTAGACTAGCTAATTTAATGCAAATTTTATATGTATTAAATAAAATAAGTATAATCTGAAATTATTCTTTTACCTGAACTATAGCCCGTAATAATTCGACATATTGGATAAAAATTTAATATAAAAGTGAACATACGAAATGTCTTTAACTTAAAGAAAATCGACCTTTTATATAATTTTCTTCTTTTTAAAACAACTTTCAACACTTTATGGCTTTAAATAATAGGGTAAGCATGATAAAAATAACCATAACATCAATTGATACTGTAACCTTATTCTATGAGTTATGAAGCTGAAATAAGTAGATCTACACCCACCTCTTTCCTTTTTTTGATTGATCAATCAGGATCTATGGCAGATCATGCCGGAAACTTAATGATTTCCAGAGCGCAATTTGTTGCAGATGCACTAAACAGAGTAGTAATGAATTTAATAGCTAGAAGTTCGAAGGCAGAAGGCGTAAGAAATTATTTTGAAATTGGAGTAATTGGTTACGGAGGCGATAAGATTCATAATCCTCTTCAAGGAGCACTTTCAGGTAAGGTTTTCAATTCAATAAGTACATTCGAACAGTTTCCTCTTGTTGTTGAGGATAGAATAAAGAAATTTGTTGATCCAAATGGAAAAACCACAGAAGAGAAAGTTAAATTTCCTGTCTGGTTCATACCAGAAGCCAGAGGAAACACTCCTATGAAAGATGCAATAAAAGTTGCTGCTATAGAACTTGCTTCATGGTGCGACAATCACTCCTCCTCTTATCCCCCAACTTTATTACATGTTACTGATGGGGAGTCGTCTGATGGTGATCCAGAAATTTTAGCAGAACAAGTAAAAAATATAGGTACTAATGATGGTGAGGTTCTTTTTTTTAATCTACATACAAGTGACGAAAGTAAAAAATCTATAAAATTTCCAGTAAATGATCTAGACATACCCGACCATTTTGGACAGACACTATTTAGAATGTCTAGTTTTTTGCCGGATGGAGTTGCAACTGCTGCAAGAGAAAAAGGATATTCAGTAGCTAATGGTAGCAAAGGCTTTTTTTATAATGTTGAACCAATTGAGGTAGTTGATTTTTTTGATATTGGTACACGTGCTTCCTCTAAGTCCTTGATGCTTAGGTAGTTTGATGAGGGTTAAACAGGTGCTATCAGTACCTAAAGAAATAAATTACCCAGAATCTAATGAAGATTTTTTCAATATGCAAGTTAATGGGTTTTCCTGTGCATTAAGTGATGGTGCGAGTGAATCATATGACTCCAAAACATGGGCTAAACTTCTCTGCCAAACATTTGTTGAATTTTCAAGAAAAAAATTAATTGGCAATTTTTACAAATATAAACAGACAAGTAAACTAATAACAAGCGCAAGATCAAAATTTCTCGAGTCCTTTTCCCAACAAAGTCTTTCTTGGTCTCAACAAGCCGCTTTTGACAGAGGTAGTTTTGCAAGTTTAGTGGGCATCATTGATCATGGTAAATCAGTAGAAATTTTAGCAATTGGTGATACCATTGCTCTTTGGCAGTCAACNGAGGAATCAATAAATTCTCATTTTTTAAAAAATAGCTCAGAATTTGCAAATCAACCTTTATTAATATCAACAAGAAAATCGTCTGATGATGTTTTTTTTCCTCAAGAAAATATAAGATGGTCAAGTAAAAAAATTAAAAAAAAAGAAATTTATGATAACTCAATTTTTTTGTTAACTGATGCTATAGCGGTTAAAGTTTTGGATTTGGTAAAAGACGGTGAAATGACATTTGCCCTTAATATTTTAAANAAAAACTATGTTGATTTTCAAACTTGGTTGCTACTAGAGAGAAAAAACAAACGAATTAAAANTGACGATACTACTATAGTGTGGATAAAAACAAATGAACCTTCCTAGCATTGATGAATATATAAATACTGTTCAATTAGGTCCTTCAAAAGTTTTTTCTGATTTAATTCTTTCAAAGTGTCAAATTCAAAAAAACGCTTTAGGTTTGCCTAGATCTAGATCCGGCAATTTTGCTATTATATTTAAGTTGCATATTTCAAACTTAGAATATGCTGTCAGATGTTTCTTGAAGATGTCTAATGATTCTGAGATGCGTTATTCATTAATCAAGAAGAAAATCGTTTCAGTTTCACAAGCAAACCATTCATCAATTTTTAGTAAATTTGATTATCAGAAACAAGGTATTTTAATTAATCAAAATTATTATCCCATAATGAAAATGGAATGGATAAGGGGTCCTACACTTGGTGAATTCATCAATCGTGAATATCATAATAAAGAAATAATGCTCGCAGTCAAAGAAAGCCTTAGAGAATTATTTTTTTTCCTAACATCCATTAACTGTGCACATGGTGACATACAGCCTGGAAACCTAATAGTAAAAGATAATGGGAAGAATATAAAACTGATCGACTATGACGGTATGTTTATACCCGAAATAAAATCCTTAGGGGCTACTGAAATAGGTCATGTAAATTTTCAACACCCCCAAAGAAATAAAAGCTATTTTTCCTCAGAGCTAGATTTTTTTTCTTTTATTTTGTTAGATACAGCCATTACCTCCCTGATAAATAATCCAAATCTTTGGGAACAAAGCTTTAGCGATGAAGAGGGTATTTTATTTAGAGCTGAAGACCTACGTAACCCTCAATCATCTATGATTTTTAACGCCATTTCTAAAACAAAAAACTGTAAAGACTTAGCTCATAACTTCGCCTCTATTTGTCTTAATAGTTTTGAAAATATTCCTAGTCCACTTGACTTCTATAACCAAAATATAACTTCAAAAAAAATTTTTACCTTTAAGCCCGAAACAAAAAAAAATGTTCCTTTAGTGACGGGGAAAAATTTATCAAAAATTGGTCCTTACATACCTTCAAACCCTGTTTTGTACGCCAATGCAATTGAATCAATAAAAAAAAATATTGGTAAAAGAGTAGAGTTAATCGGCAAAGTGCATGAAGTAAGAACTGGTAAATCACAATTCGGCACTAGTATCAAGCTAAGACCTTACATTTATCTCGACTTCAATCCAATTTCGTCTGGCGAAGTTTTTAGAGTTAAATTTTTACCGGATATTATTGAAAATTCTAAATTATCTTCCAGGTTACTACCAGACAATCGATGGAATGGAAAGTGGGTAACAATTACTGAAATAATTCAATCAATACAAACTATAAATCACCCATCTTTTGTGAATGGATTAAAAGAAGCATCTGTTTTGATTTTAAATCCCAATCTAATAAGAGTTATATCAAAATCCGAAGCATTTTATAGGCTTGGTAAAGAGATTGATTACGAATTTTCAAGAAAAAAAAATAATNANAATCAAGAAGAACAAACTTTATCTAATAAAAAACAAAATCAAGATATAGTAAATATTCTGAAAAATTTATGATTTTTTTTCTTTATAATTTCTACTAATGGATAAAATAAAAAAATGATAACCCAATTTTTAGAAATATCTTTCATAGTTGCAATCTTAGTAATTACAATTTATTTCCATATAAAATTTGACAGATTTGCTGTAGTTCATGGGCCTGAAATTTTGACAACATTAGGGATTTTAGGATGTTTTACTGGAATAACTATCGCACTTTTTAGTTTTAATCCAAGCGACATAGCCCAAAGTGTTCCCAACTTATTAGCAGGAATAAGGACTGCTTTCTGGGCCTCTCTTGCAGGTGTATTTGGGTCATTAACTTTGAGATTTGGCCAAAAATTTCGAGCAATTAGAACAGCTCCAGATAATATTAGTACGCAAACTGCTTCACTTGCAGATATTGTGTTTTCAATAAATGATTTAAAAGAATCAATTACAAGTGAATCTGAAAAAAGTCTAATAACTCAAACTAAATTAAGCAGGCAAGAAGCAAACAAAAATTCAGACGCTTTAATTCTTGAATTTAAATTATTTTCTAAAAAAATGGTGGAAAATAATCAAAAAGCCATCATAGAAGCGTTACAAGAAGTTATTAAGGATTTTAATACCAAATTAACTGATCAATTTGGAGAAAACTTTAAGCAACTAAATTTAGCAGTTGGCAAATTACTTGACTGGCAAAATGAGAACAAGAAACAATTGGCGGCTATATCTAATGAACAAATTCAAATAACAAATTCACTCAAACTTGCATCGCAACATCTAAATCAAATTGTTAATAGTGCTGGTGTTTTTGAAAAAGTAGCTCACGAGCTTAGATCACAAATAGAGTTTCTCAACTTAAGTAGAGAAATGCTCTTAACACAACAATCAGCACTGGCTGAGGTTTTAAGCACAATGAAAGATGTCACTCCAACATTTGCAGAAAAAACTAGTGCTATGTTGGTTCAAGTTGAGCAGGGTATCTTAGAAATCGAGTCAAGAATTGCTGTAATTTCCAGTGAATTTGGAAATAATTTAATAAATACTAGTAAGGAAATGAAAAACTCTTTAAGTCATTCAATTAAAAAAAATGAAGAAGAATTGACTAAAATTCAAAATTCAATGATTGGTATTACAGAAAACTTAGGAATACAAATGCAAATTTCAAGTAATGAATTGAAAAAGCAAATGTCAGAAATAACATTAGAAAATCAACAGATATTTCAAAATTCACTTCTCGAAAACTCATCAATAATAAAAGAGGGAGTTATGAACTTAGATCGTACATTACAGAAAGAACTAAATGATTCTTTGGAAGCGTTAGGAAGACAACTAGCTTCATTATCAAATAGATTTGTTGAAGATTACTCTCCATTAACCGAGAAATTAAAAAAAATTGTCGAAATATCTAGGAAAGTCTAGTTGATAAAATTATATAAATGAGCGAATCTTCAAACTCTCACTGGATACCACTTAGCGATCTCATGATGGGCCTGATGATGGTCTTTTTACTTCTAGCTACTATGTATATGTTAAGAGTTGAACAAACGACAACGCTAATTGTTAAAGAGTATGAGACAACAAGAAATAACCTTCACAGAGCTTTACAAAAAGAGTTTGAGCAAAATTTCAAAGAATGGGATGCCGAATTACTTGGCGATATGACCATAAGATTTAAAAATCCTGAAGTTCTTTTTGCAACCGGTTCGGATAAGCTCAAAACTAAGTTCAAGGAAATTTTAAATGACTTTACACCACGATATATAAAAATATTAACAGGTGACCAATTTAAGGACTCAATAAAAGAAATTCGTATTGAAGGTCATACTTCAACATTTTGGAAAAATTCTTCTTCTTCACTTGATGGTTATTTTAAAAATATGACTTTATCACAGGCTCGGACTAGAACAACCTTAGAGTTTATATTTTTACTACCAGAAACTGTCGAAAATGAGGAGTGGCTCAAAACAAGATTAACAGCAAATGGATTATCGTCCTCAAGGCCTATAAAAAATAAAAATTTAAAAATTGATGAAGAAGCATCACAAAGAGTTGAGTTTAGAATAGTTACAAATGCTGATGAAAAATTAGAAACTATTGCTAAGTCAATATTAAAAATTGAATGATTACAAATTAAATGAAAATTTCGAATTTTATTAACTCTTCTGTATTAAATGAACTTAGACTTAAAATGGATGCAAATTTAGTCAAAAAAATTGATTCCGGCTTTTGTCACAAACCTTTAATTTTAGTAAACCTCCATAAAGTTGAAGTTAACAAATTTCCAAAAATAGAAATTGCATTAGACAATGCTTTACCCCTGTACTCAAAAGATAAATCAAGCCCTAAAATTTTTCATCCTATCAAAAAATAATACAAATGGTACTTAAACTATGAAACGAATTACTTTATTTTTTCTAAGAGGTCTTTTAACGGTCCTACCATTAGGGCTTACGATATACCTTTTATTCTTGCTTCTAACTGCATCAGAGAGTATAGCAAAATCGATTATCGCTCCATTGCTGGGAAGTTTTTATTTTCCTGGTATTGGATTGATATTAACCATATCAGCTATAGTAATTTTAGGAGTGTTAGTTTCACAACCATTCCTATTAAAAATTTTTGGTTTGCTTGAATTACCTTTTACAAACCTACCTGTAATTAAAAGTATTTATAATTCAATCAAAAGCTTTGCCGAATATTTTTCTAATCAGAGTAGTAGTGAAGAAAAACAGGCTGTTGTAATTCAAATTCCTGACAGTAAAATCGAAATGGTTGGACTGGTAACGAGAAACGACATGATGGATCTTCCAGAAGGATTTTCTAAAGTTGACCGAGTTGGGGTATACCTACCAATGAGTTACATGGTTGGTGGATATACTATTTTTGTACCAAGAGAGTGCATCAGGCCAATAAAAATGAACGTTGAAGAGGTCATGAGAAATTCATTGATTGCCTGGCTATCACAAAATAAAAATATTGCAAAAAAATAGTTTTTAAATTAAAAAAAAACGTCCCAGTTACCCGGGACGTTTAAAATATAAAATGCTATTTTTAGTTAGGTAATGCAAAGACCATCATTGTTCCACCAAGTTCGGTGTACTTATTAAGCTCTCTGTATCCACCAACAGCACCAAGTCCATCAGTGTCTTTTTCAAGACCAGCAGCTAGACCGATTCCAGCCCANCCACCAATACCTGTTAAGATACCGATATATTGCTTNCCGCGATGTTCCCAACTATGGACATTACCAATAGAGCCGGATGGAAGCTTAGGTGAAGTCCACAAGACCTTACCTGACTTAACGTCTACAGCTTTCAATTTGGCATCAAGTGTGGCGTAAAAACCAACACCAGTGGCAGTTGTCATAGTACCAGCCCATACTGAGAACTTCTCAGGAATAGACCATTCAATCTTACCTTTGATTGGATCCCATGCAATAACGTTACCCATTCCNCCATGACTATTTGGCGCAGGGAACATTGANAGTGTAGCACCCACATAAGGTTGACCAGCAGTGTACTCTACACGGAATGGCTCATAGTCCATACAAACGTGATTTGTAGGAACTAAGAACAAACCAGTTGCAGGGTCAAATGAAACAGGCTGTTGGTCTTTTGATCCCAATGCAGCTGGGCAAATACCTTTACTGTTTACATCTTCACCTTGGATGTGTGTGGAATACTTAGCTAAAACCTGTGGACGACCAGATTTCATATCAACGTGAGTTGCCCAGTTAACTGCAGGGTCAAATTTCTCAGCAACTAAAAGCTCACCGGTCTTACGGTCTAATGTGTAAGCGAAACCATTACGGTCAAAGTGAGCTAACATGCCACGCTTCTTACCTTTAGGTCCTTTGCCATCAAAAAGTGGAACTTCATTAATGCCATCATAATCCCACTCATCATGAGGAGTCATTTGGTAGGCCCATTTAGCAACACCAGTATCGACATCACGTGCAAAAATAGTCATTGACCACTTGTTATCACCAGGACGTTGCTTAGGGTTCCAAGTTGATGGATTTCCTGAACCGTAGTACATGAGGTTTAACTTAGGATCATANGAATACCATCCCCATGTGGTTCCACCACCAATCTTCCACTGATCACCTTGCCATGTCTTAAGAGAGGAATCTTTACCGACAGGACGCATCTTGCCGTTGTTCCAAGCCATTGTCTTTTTAGGATCAAACTTCAATTGATCATCAGGACCGACTGAGTAGGCTTTCCACTTTCTCTTACCAGAATTAATATCATATGCGGCAACGAAACCTTGCACACCAAACTCACCACCAGAAATACCAGTGATCACTTTGTTTTTAAAGATGTGTGGTGCATTAGTATTGGTTGAACCAACCTTAGGGTTACCGTTCTTAGTAGACCATAAAACTTTTCCACTCTTTGCGTTAAGGGCAACAAGAGTAGTATCAGCTTGTTGTAAGAAAATCTTACCCTCAGCGTAAGCTAATCCACGATTAACCGTATCACAACACATGACAGGTATTACTGAAGGATCTTGCTTAGGCTCATATTTCCATTTAATTGTTTGATCAGCAAGGTTAATTGCGAAAACTTTGTTAGGAAATGCTGAATGCACATAAAGAGTATCACCAATAACCAAAGGTCCACCCTCATGACCACGTAAAACACCAGTAGAAAAAGACCAAGCCATCTGAAGCTTATTAACATTTGACTTAGTAATCTGCTTTAGCTTTGTGTGACGTTGATTAAAGAAATCACCTGACTGAGCAGCCCAGTTTTTTGGGTTATTCATCAACTTCTCTAATGAACTGTTAGCATGCACAACTGCTGGAGCAGATACTGCAACCGCTACTGCGGCACAAATTGCATTTAACTTAAATTTCATGTGTTCTCCCATGAAAAAGGTTANAAGAAACAACTTAGATTTCGTCGGAATTAATNTATTAAATTCGTATACNTTTCGACTTAATTACAACTCTACCCAAACTGAAATTAAGTTACATCAGGGNTTGCCCTATATAAGGGAAAGTCCTAATATTTAGNTATGTCAGAAACAAGTCCTATATGTAATTTTGGATGGAANGCCCCAAACTTTACACTATATTCNACAAATGATGAAAAAGTCGTTTTGTATGATTATGTATCCAAAGTATATTGTCGTGGATTCTTAATAATGTTTATTTGTAACCATTGCCCGTACGTTAATGCAATCATTAAAAAAATAGTAAGAGACTGCACAGAATTAGAAGAACATGGTATTTTAAGCCTCGCTGTCTGTTCAAATGATAGTTCGCTTTACCCAGAGGATTCATTTGAGAAAATGAAATCTTACTCAAAAAAGAACAACCTTACTTTTCCCTACTTGCATGATTCTGATCAAAAAGTTGCCAGTTCATATGAAGCTGTTTGCACTCCTGATTTTTTTGGTTTTAATAGCAAAGGTTTGCTTCAATACAGAGGAAGATTGGATGAGTCAGGCAAAAATCCAACAGAAAACTTAGTGGATAGAGAATTATTTGATGCTATGACGAAAATAGGTAAATCTGGAAAAGGACCTAAGGATCAAAATCGTTCAATAGGTTGTTCAATTAAATGGCATCAAAATCCCTAAAGATACATACTTTTTAAATTTTTTTGTAAAGTACTGACAAAATTTTTAAAAGCTGAAGACCTGATGGAGTGTTCATTGTGACTTCATCTCCAGCCCTACTTTTGGTAATAGCCTTGGCAAGGGGAGAGACCCAACTAATATGTCCTTTTTTTAAATCTGTTTCATCTTTTCCAACTATGACAATCTCCTCAACAATTGAATTGCTCAATTTTTGATTTATGCAGTCATCATCGCCCAATAAAAAACGACTGTATTTGACGGTGGCACCAAAAAAAATTTGCTCGTTGCCCAATTGATCCAAAGGGTCTACAACTTTTATTGTTTCTAACGTTTTAGTTAAAAAATGTATCCTTCTATCTATTTCACGTAATCTTTTTTTTCCGTATATGTAATCTCCATTCTCTGATCTATCTCCATTAGATGCAGCCCATGAAACAGTCTCTACCACTTTAGGTCTTATTTTTTTTAGCAAATTCGATAATTCGCTCTTTAGTTTAATATAGCCATTTGGGCTTATATAATTGGGATTAACTAATGTATCCATTCTTGTGATTTTAATTATAAATCAATGAAAAATTAATAAGATTTAAGAGTTTTTCGACTTCAAATATTGCAAAATGCTCTTTATTATACTAAAGTATGAATTTAGATATTCAATTAGTATTTTTACAAAATTTGTGTTTTTTGGATTTGGAGTTTTTTCGGGTCAAGATCTATATTGTTTTTTCAAGCATTCGATAAAGGTGTAAAATTTAACCTTTGTGANTATTTTGTTTTAAACGGCAGATTAAATTGAATTCAACGTGGGGAAAAAATCAAAAATAAGAAAAATAATATTGATTTAAAAAAATACTAATTTATTTTTATTAAGAGTTAATTTTTATCGAATATATTCTTTAGAAAGACCTTAGACAACAAATGGTGAGTGAAATGCTAATATTTATAATTGGAACAATATTTGGAGCAGGATTGACAATTATGTATTTTGCTTTCGACCAAGGCCTCAAATCAATAACAAAAATATCAAAATATAATCATATTTAAATTAAAAAAATTTGTTTTGTTTTAAATACAAAGCTTATTTGCAAAGTTTTGATTTCGTAATCAAAGACTCAGCCATTCTTATTGATGCAATATCTATTAATCTTCCATCAAGTGACACTGCTCCTTTGCCATCCTTAGAAGCTTCCTCCATGGCATCAATAATTCTTTTTGCTTTATTGACCTCTTCGTCAGACGGTGTAAATACAGAATTAGCTAACTCGATTTGACTTGGATGTATAGCCCACTTTCCTTCGAATCCGAGAACAGCGCATCTTTTCGCTGCTGATAAGTATCCATCCTTATCGCCAAAATCACCAAATGGACCATCAATAGGTCTCAACCCATAAGCTCTGCAAGCAACCATCATTCTAGTTTGAGCAGCATGCCATGGATCAGTCCAAAAAGAATCGCGATTCCCATCTAAATCTTTATCTGACAAAACAACACTATCAGCATTTACTCCTCCAATAACAGTTGTCCTCGCGCGGGTAGATGCAGCATAATCAGCAACTCCGAAACTCATTGCTTCTAACCTCTTTGAAGACTGAGCTATTGCTTCAACATTTGCCATGCCAAGAGCAGTCTCAATTAAAACTTCAAAACCAAGACGCTTATCACGACCTAATGAATCTTCGATTTGCGTGCACAACATGTCTAAGGCATAAATATCCTGAGGAACACCAACTTTTGGTATTAAAAGCATATCAAGTCGTGGGCAAGCCTCTACTATGTCAACAACATCCCTGTACATGTAATGTGTATCTAGTCCGTTAATTCTAACCATCATAGTTTTATTTCCCCAATTCATTTCATTCAGGGATTTTATAATATTAAGCCTAGCTTGAACTTTATCATCAGGAGCAACTGCATCTTCACAATCCAAAAAGACAACATCGGCCTTGGAAGTGGATGCTTTTTCAAATANCTCAGGTCGTGAGCCGGGAACAGCAAGTTCTGATCTATGTAAACGAGGTGTTGATTGGTCAACAGAATAAAAACTCATAAATTCTCCATTAAAAAATTATTTCTGCAAGGCTTCAATTACAGCCTTTCCTAAATCATTGGCACTCGGTGCCACAGTAAGACCTAATGAACTCATTATTTCAGATTTTTCGGCAGCAGAATCTCCCGCTCTTGAAATAATTGCACCAGCATGACCCATTCTTCTTCCCTTTGGAGCTGTTAGGCCAGCTACGTAACCAACAACAGGTTTTTTCATATTTTTATTAATCCAATGCGCAGCTTCAGATTCTTGGGGACCTCCTATTTCACCAATCATAATTACTGCTTCGGTGTCCGGATCATTGTTAAATTTTTCAATATGATCCAAAAATGAGGAGCCATTAATAGGATCTCCACCTATACCGACTGATGTAGAAACCCCGAGTCCTATTTTGCTAAGTTGGTCAGCAGCTTCATAGCCAAGAGTTCCCGATCTAGAGACTATCCCTATTTTTCCTTTTTTGTAAATATGTCCGGGCATAATTCCAAGCATAGATTTTCCAGGAGATATTATTCCAGCGCAATTAGGTCCGACAACAGTAGTTCTTTTGTTTTTTGGATATCTCATGAGAAATCTCTTTACTCTCATCATGTCCTGAGAAGGAATTCCATCAGTTATTATACAAACTAGGCTCAATCCAGCATCAGCTGCTTCCATTAGAGCATCTGCAGCATATGTGGGAGGAACAAATGCCAAACTAGCTGTAGCATTTGTCTCATTTACAGCATCCTTTACTGTATTAAACACAGGTCTCTCCAAATGGATCAAACCCCCTTTTCCCGGAGTTACTCCACCAACAACGTTTGAACCATAATTAATCATTTCACTGGCATGAAAACTCGCTTTATCTCCTGTAAACCCTTGAACAATGATCGGGGTTTTTTCATCAATCAAAATACTCATAACTATTTTCCAAATCCTATTTTTTTATTGACTGTTAACAGCTACTACGGCTTTTTCACAAGCCTCTAAAAGAGTTTCAGCACCTATTATAGGAAGTCCTGAATCATCAATTATTTTTTGGCCCTCTTCATGATTAGTGCCTGATAATCTGACAACCAAGGGCACTTTTAAATCTTTAGCAGCTGCAACAACACCTTTAGCAATCCAATCGCATCTGTTTATCCCGGCGAATATATTTACTAAAATAACAGCGACATTCGCATCGGAGAGTACAAGTTTGAATGCACTAGCAACTCTTTCAGGAGATGCGCCACCGCCTACATCAAGGAAGTTGGCAGGAGTACCGCCAGCAAACTTAATAGTATCCATAGTAGCCATAGCCAACCCCGCCCCATTAACAATACAACCAATATTTCCATCAAGGCCTACATAGTTTAAATGGTGTTGACTAGCCTCTGCCTCTCTTGGGTCTTCTTGGGCAAGATCTTTCATTTCTGAGATATCCGGTAGCCTAAACAATGCGTTATCGTCAAAAGACATCTTAGCATCTAGGGCTATTACCCGATCATCCTTGGTAACAACCATTGGATTAACCTCAAGCATTTCAGCATCTTTGTCTCGAAATGCCCTGTATGCACCCATCATGATACCAACAGCTCTCTGGACCTGTTTGATAGTTAATCCCAAGTCAAATGCAAGCTCTCTTGCTTGAAACTTCTGCAAACCCACCGCTGGTTCGACGGTAACCTGCATTATTTTTTCAGGGGAATTTTCAGCTAACTCTTCAATTTCCATTCCACCCTCGGTAGAGGCTATAACTCTAATTCTTTCAGCTTTTCTATCCAAAACAATTCCAAGATAAAGCTCTTTAACAAATGGCTCAGCAACCTCTACATATACACGCTCACACAAAAGCCCCTCTGGGCCAGTTTGATGTGTTACGAGACGCTGTCCTATTAAGTCGGTTGCTGCTTCTTGAACTTCATCATACGTGCGGCAAAGCTTGACACCGCCAGCTTTTCCTCTAGCACCTGAGTGAATCTGAGCCTTAACAGCCCAATGCCATCCACCTAATTCACTAGCTGCAAATGATGCTTGCTCAGGGGTATAAGCAACACGTCCCTGAGGAACTGTCACACCAAATCTTGCCAATAATTCTTTTGCTTGATACTCATGAATGTTCATAACATCAAAGTCTCCATGTCATTATTTTATATTTGTAAATTTGAGTTAAAAAAACATAGATGTACTAAACCAACGACTCTAGAATATGAGTTACACAATCTACACGACAGATTTATGTCTATATTTTTAGAAAGATCTTAATGATAAACCCAACACANATAGAAGCATACACTTTTTTTGGACTTGAAAAGGGCCCCTCCCTACTTGTAATAGGCGCTATCCATGGCGACGAAACCTGCGGAAGCAAGGCTATAAAAAAAATCAATAATCTAATTTCTAAACATGATATTAAAATTNTATCAGGAAGACTTACCATGATTCCCACTGCCAATCCATTGGCAGTGTATTTAAAATCCAGAAACGGTGATAGAAACTTAAATAGAAACTTTTACCCGAAAGTTAGTCCAAAAGACAACGAAGATCACCTTAACAATATTTTATGCCCTATTATTGAACAACACGACATAGTACTTGATCTACACTCGTTTAAGATCGGAGATAAACCTTTTGCACTCATTAAGTCAATAAACGACGATCATTCAATTTTAATAAATATTTCGAATTACCATTCAAAGTTATCCGAAAAAACTCTTGCATCATGGTTGGGGGTTCAAACTGTAGTTGGAAATTGGACTGACACTTACGATNCAGGTGTCAACAAAAGAATAAAAAGAAGAGAGTTAAAAAAAGACTCTTTAGAAAATCTTAATGTGGACAAAAGATACGGAATGGGAACCACCGAATACTCTCGCGAAAACAATGCCATAGCAGTAACTTTAGAATGTGGTCAGCACTCAGATCCACAAAGCGAAACAATAGCTTTTAATGCTATTAAAAGTGTCCTTGCTCAACTAAAAATGGTCGAAAAAAATGAAGGAAAAATANACATAAATAGAATTAACTTTATAAAACTTTTTGAGGTATTTGACAAAAACGAGTTAGATGATAATTTCTTGCGTCCTTGGAAAAACTTTGACAAGATTGCAAAAGGTACGCAAATTGCTATTAGAGCATGTGGAGATAAAATTATAGCAACTGAAGACTGCACTATTTTGTTCCCCAACGAGAATGCCAATCCTGAACATGAGTGGTTCTACCTAGCAAAAACTTTTGATTCGAAAACTTAACCTTAATTTCATAAACAAACTTATTTTTAACAATGTCAGAAATTCTATCTAAAGTGCTAAATTCAAATATTTTGAATCATATTAAGCTATTTCTGATACCTTTCTTTTCTTTTTTNTTTTTAACAAATAANTTTGTTATTTTTGCTTTAGACCTGACTGTTATCCCTAGTCACGAACTGTTAGTAATGGTGTTTATGCTTATACTTTTACTTAATGTTTCTTCGATAATCCCATATTTTGATAAGTCAAATTTTAATTTTTTCTTCAANCACTTTAACCATTGGGTCACAGTATTTATCACAATTATTAATCGAATACTTTTAACTGNATTCTTGTTTATTCTGGCAACTTTGACTATTAATATGATTTATATGGAGTTTGAGTTTGGTACTATTTTTGTGGCAAAAACTAATTGGGAATATTCATGGATTTTAAAATTCTTACTACTATATTGGATTTTCTTAGTCATCTTTAATTCAACAAATTCTCTCAAATCTTTGCTCTTGCCATTTTCAAAAAATCAAAAAAAATAATTTATGTTAGAAAGTCACTTTCTTCCTATACTGATGTTTAATTTAATTTTGTTTATTGCATTCACGGGCATTTCACCTTCCCTAAATATTGCACTGGTTGGAATAATTTTTGGATTTATTTTTGTTGGTTATGATTTATTTTTAATAATCCCATCTCAAATCTACGATGACTTATATAATCTCAACTGGTTGAGTATCCCTTTGGTTATATATTTTTCATGCTTGGCTAGAAGTCTGATCTCATGGGAAGAGATACAAACTATTTTGAAAAACGCTAACAAGAAATGGAGTACTGTACTTTTTTTTATCTCACTACTGCCTATCAACTCTATTTTTACGGGANTAGTCGGAGGTACTACATCAAACGGCAGAAATATGCTGATTTTAAAAAATAATAATCTTAAATTTGATTTAGATTATGTAAAAATCAATCAATTAATTTCAATCTCCCTAATTCCACCCAGCCTTGTATTAATAGTTTTGCTTAATTCTATTGAAGTAGATTTGCCAAGTTTTTTTTCTTTAATAATTTTTCCTGCATTTTTATATTTAATACTGTGTCAAATATATTTTCTTTGGAGTATTAGAAAATTTTCTATAAATTTAAAAACAACGGCTCAAGATTTAAAAACTGAAAAAAAATGGTTATTTTTAAAACTAGTCTCACCATATTTATTTTTAATCTTTTTTTTAGTATTAGTCATCAACAATCTTTTCTCAGTTAATGAAATACTATGCTTGTCGGTTTTATGTTTAACCGCATTGTTAATTTTCAACAAAAAAAAATTATACAAAACAATCTTATTTTCTAGTTATAAAAAAACTTCTACACTTTGTGCAATAATTTTTTTTTCTTATACATGCGCGCAATTTTTTCTCGGTACTTTTCGTTCACTAGGCGGGGATGACTTGATACTGAGTTTACTTGAAAGGGTATCAGATAATTTNAGTCTTCAAGTTGTATTAATATTAATATTTATTTTTNTTTTTCAGTTTCTGTTTTCTTGGTTAGAAGTAAGTTTTTTATTAATTCCTTTGATTTTTCCGTTACTTTCATTTTTTAATATAGACTTGATTTGGTTTCTCATATTGGTGTGTTTTAGCTTCCATAACGTATCCTTTTCCACACCTATAGGAATAAACAGTATTGCGATATTTGAACAGAATAAGAAGTTAGAATTTTCTAAGTACTTAAAAAACTATCTTCCTTTGTTTTTTATCCAAATGGGAGTCTTGTCACTAGTTTTTTTTAATCCAAACTTTTTTTAAATCTATTATTAAAAATTAAACATAACTTCATACCATTATGATCATCAAAAGAAAAATCCAGCTCATACTCAATACAACTGTCCTCTGTGGGGGTGTAAAGTGAAATCTCATGACTTTTATTGAGCAACCAACACATCAACTTTAAACTCCTCCCAAATGCATACTCTTTAAATTAAAGTTAGATATCAAATGTCTACTGGACTAAATTTCACCAAAAAACAAAAAAATTACTTCATATTCTTGGGTCAACATATCTCTTGTTAATAATAACTATTATTTCAAATTGAACCCTCAATGTTTATTGCGATGCAACACTGATATTACAAAAACATATTTTATTCAATCGATTATGTCTCAAGAAATGTATGTGTTAATTTGAATTAAATAATCTAAAATTAGTTGTAAGTACAAATTTATCCTCATTTTTATCAATGACTGAACAAAAAAAACAAGATCATAAAGAAAAAATGGATAGTGTTTATAGAAACACAAGGCACTTTTACGACCTTACTAAACCTATATTTCTTTATGGCAGAAACGAACTGCTTGATAGCATCCATCCTAAGGTTGATGAAACAATTTGCGAAATCGGATGTGGTACAGCCAGAAACCTAATTTATCTTTCTAAGAGATATCAGAATACCAAATTCATTGGAATGGATGCTTCAGCTTTAATGCTTGAGATAGCAAGCAAAAAAATAAAGAAAGAGAAACTAACTAGCCAAATAAAATTAATCCATGGTCTTGCTGGCATACATGAATTTCAAAAAAAAATTGATCGTATGATTTTTTCTTACTCNTTATCAATGATGTCCAAACCACGAGAAATTTTAGAAAACTGTTTAGATCAAATGCCCCCAGGTGGAACAATTCACATAGTGGACTTTGGTGACTTTAAACTTTGGCCTGGGATGTTTAAATCTCCAACCATAAAATTTTTAAACCTTTTCGAGATATTTCCTAAACCAAGTTCAATAAGAGACTTTGAAACCGATAAAAAATATGATCTCAAGTATCNAGTTAAACTAGGAGGCTATAGTTATATGGCGACACTGAAATTAAAAGGGATTTAATCATTTTTTTTTAGGTGGAGGGAACCAAACATTGTGCGCCTCGTCCCTTGAAAATCTCCAACTACTCAAAATGAAAGCCACAACTGTAAATGACAACAAAATAGAAATATTTAAAATTACAGAAAAGTCAGCGCTTCCACCTAAGGGGACATTTATGGAGTGTTTTAACAAGTCCACGCCATATGTATACGGATTTAGCTTCGCAATTACACCCAAAAAACCAGGTAAATTTGTTACAGGGTATAAGGATCCAGACAAGAAAAAAACAGGAAAAATGACAAAATTCATTATTGCAGCAAAATTATCTAGTGTTTTAGAAAAAGATGCCACCAGCATTCCAATACCTGCACAAGAAATTGAAAGTAGCAANATACTGATCATGAGTAAAAGCAAATTAATGTTTTTATCGATATCACCCAAAAAAATCAGAACTATTAACAATAGAATGACTTGAATGCATGCTGAGATAGAAGCTGCGGCCATTTTTGCAAATACAATCCAAAAATGTTCAAAAGGGGCAATAATCATTAGTTTCATCACTCCAGATTCTTTTTCATAAACTGTTGAAAGCGCACCCAATAAGGCACCAAAAAGAATTGACATTCCTAATACCCCAGGAATCAAAAAAGACCGATACCCAGTAGTTTTGTTTTCTATCAAAGCATCAAAGCCTGCCCCTATAACTAAAAGCCAAATCAAAGGTCTAACTAAGGCTGATAATAACCTTCCTTTTTGTCTAAATAACTTAACCAAATCCCTTTCAATTACAGCAAATATTGGTCTTAAAATCACTTAAAATTTACCCATAGAAAAACGTCATTCAAGTTTGGTTGGCGTACGATAACTCTTTTTAATTTTGACTCAAATTTTTCTTTTAAATTAGAAATCAACATCGATAAATTTTTTTCACCAGTTTTATCAAGCTTAAAAAATAGAGTTTCAAATTCTTGTAAGGCCGGCCCTAGGTGATCGTTAAGACTCTCAATGATTTTGTTGGGCTCCGATGCTTCAATTTCAAGAATTTCATTTGCTAATTGAGCAACTAACTGTTTTGGATTTCCTTCCAATACAAGATTTCCATTTTTCAAAAATGCAACTCTGTCACATGTCTCAGCCTCTTCCAAATAATGAGTAGTCAACAAAACAGTCATTCCAGTTTGAGACCTTAATTGATGAATGTAACGCCAGATATTTCTTCTTGTAGGTAAATCCAAACCGATTGTTGGTTCATCTAAAAATAAAAGTTTCGGCGTATGCATTACACCTCTGGCAATATCTAATACTCTTCTTTGGCCACCAGATAGTGCTAAGACAGGGACATTTTTCTTCTCAGTTAAATTAAATAAATCTAATAAGTGGTTAGCCCTATCTTTAACGAGTTTGAATGGTAAATCATGTAACAAGCCTGCAAATCTTAAATTTTCCCAAACTGAAAGTTGTCTATCAAGAGCAGAGTCCTGAAAAACGAGACCGATTTTACGTCTTACATCCACAGGATTTTTGACGACATCAGCACCAAAAATACAAGCCGTACCGGAAGTAGGTCTTACTAGGGAGGACATCATGTGAATACTAGTAGTTTTTCCAGCCCCATTTGGCCCTAAAAGACCAAAAAACTCTCCAGAAGTAATATTTAGATTTAATTTTGAGACTGCTTCAAAAGCTCCATATGTCTTTCGGAGTTCTCTAACAGTTACAACTGATTGATCCATAGGTAAAAAGACTTTTGTAAGCCTTAAACTAAACCGACCCTACTTTTTTCTTTTGAAGGTTTAGAATCCCTCTCAAGTAACCTGGATGATGTAATATCCAATTGGCCTTTGTCACGCTTTTGCATAATTTTACGAGAATCGTTATCAGTCCTAAACACAATGGGTCTTTCGTAATTAGAAGGCTTCTGGGAAGCAATCACTGCTTCAGAAATTTTAGAGTGGTGTGGGCTTTTATCGCAAACTGGATCTGCAGCATTAGGATCACCAGTCAACATAAAAGCTTGACAGCGACAACCACCCAAATCATTCTCTTTTTCAGGGCAACTCTTGCAAGGTTCCTTCATCCAATCATCGCCTCTAAATTTATTAAATCCCGGAGATTTGTACCAAATCCAATCTAATGATTTGTTTCTAACAGACTCAAAATTTATATCAGGTAACATAGAAGCAACATGACAGGGCAAAACCATACCATCAGCTTGAACAGTTATAAAAACATTTCCCCAACCATTCATACATTTTTTGGGTCTAGTGCTGTAATAATCAGGCATAATGAAAAAAAGTTTCATTTTATTGCCTAATCGATCACGAAATTTGTGAGTGATTTTCTCGGCTCTTTTTAACTGTTCTTCAGATGGAAGTAGTTGATCTCTATTCAACATGCCCCATGAGTAAAATTGTGTGTTGGCAAGTTCAACAAACTCTGCACCCATAGCTTCAGCCATATTGAGAATTTGCTCAATATGATCAATATTTAAACGATGTAAAACACAATTAAGCACCATTGGATAATCATATTCCTTAATTAAACCGGCTACTTTCTTTTTCAAATCAAATGTTTTGGTGCTTGATAAAAAATCATTCATTTCTTTAGTACTATCTTGGAAAGATAGTTGAATATGGTCTAATCCAGCTATTTTTAAATTTTTTATTCTCTCCTCAGTCATGCCAATGCCTGAAGTGAGTAGGTTGACGTAATAACCAAGTTTACGAGCCTCTTCTACTATTTCTTCAAGATCTTTCCTGAGCAGAGGTTCTCCTCCTGACAACCCTAGTTGAGCTGCACCCATTTTTCTTCCTTCCCGCAAAACTTTAACCCACTCAGCAGTAGTTAGTTCATTATGTTGCTTAGCATAATCCACAGGGTTGTAGCAAAACACACAATTCAACGGACATCTGTAAGTTACCTCAGCAAGTAACCATAAAGGCGGTGCAATATTTTTTTCTCTTGGTTTTTCACTCAACTTCACTTTTTATCCATCCTTGATTTAAAGCTATTTCTATAAAAGAGATAACGTCGTCCCGAAGTCCTTTTGTATCAAATCGTAACTCAATGTCTGAAACTATTTGATTTAATGTTTTTTCACCATCTATGCGACTCATTATTTCCCCGGCACTATCATTTAATTTCACCATGCCCTCTGGATATAACAAAACATGCGCCTTTTGAGCGGGCTCCCATTGCAACCTAAATAACTTTGAAATTTTAAAAACTTGATTATCATTAATCATTTTAACTTAGAGCCTTTAGGACCAGAAACATTAACTTCGCACTGCTGTAACATAATAGCATCTGCCAAAGCCCACAATACATCAAGCTTAAACTGTAAAATTTCTAGCGCTCTATTTTGTAAAGCCCTTGATCTACTGAANAACTTTTTTGTAACCTCAAGGCCGTGCTGAACATCTCTTCTGGCTTGGGTTAAACGGTATTTAAAATATTTCATTCCCTCAGGATCAACCCATGGGTATTTTTCTGGCCAAGTATCCAATCTTTGCTGATGAATGTGAGGAGCAAAAAGTTCAGTTAAACTTGATGCAATAGCCTCTTGCCAACTTGTTTGCTTTGCNAAGTTAACATATGCATCAACTGCAAATCGAGCTGCGGGGGCAACNAATTCCAAACTAACAATTTGTTCTCTTTTTAGACCTACTGCCTGACCAAGTCCAATCCATGCTTCAATTCCACCGGGGTCATCATCAAATCCATCNTGATCTAAAATTCTCTGAATCCACTCTCTCCGAATTAGAGGNTCTGGGCAATTAGAAAGAATAGCCGCGTCTTTTACTGGAATGCTAATTTGATAATAAAAACGATTGGCAACCCAACCTTGTAACTGCTCTTTAGATAATTTTCCTTCAGCCATCATGACATGAAAAGGGTGATAGATATGATANCTGGTCCCCTTCTGTTTTAGTAACTTCTCAAATTCTTCCATACTCCATGGTTCGTCTGAAGAAACACCATTTTTTACCGACTCAAGGTCTGTTAATATTGTCTTAGTTTCCATAATTACCTCAATTCTAACCTTTTTCGTTACAAAGAAATTTCCATTCCATCGAAAGAAACATCTATATTGTTATCACTTAAAATTTTCCGCTCGTAAGATTTCTCATTCAAAATAGGATTCGAATTATTTATATGTATTAGGATTTTTTTCGGCCCGTCTATTTTATTTANTTCTTCAATCATTCCTCCTGGACCTGATTGAGGATTATGGCCCATTTCCCGAGCCAACTTTTTTGACAAACCATTATCAATCATTTCTGTGTCAGTCCAAAAAGTTCCATCAACAAGCAGTAAATCCGATTCTTTCATCGGTTCTGACAAATGTTCCTCTATTGAAACAAGACCCGGAGAATAGAAAATCTTCTTTTTCGTATTTTTGTCCATGATCTGAACACCAACGTTATCTCCTCTTCTAGGTTTACCCCTAAAAGGTGAAAAAGGTGGAGCTTCGCTTTTNAGTGGCATAAACCTTAATTNTATATNCTGTACCTTAGGAATATNGATAAAGTCATCAAATTCTACGTCAATTTCAANCCAATCAACTTTACAGTAATAATCCAAAACACTGAAAATCGGGTTACCAGAAGTTAATTCTTCCTTAACTTCCTTGGTAGTATAAATAATTAAAGGACTAGATGACTCTCGCAACATGAAAAGCCCTGTTGTGTGGTCAATCTGCGCATCCATCAACACGATTGATTTTATTCCCGAGTCCCGAACATTTTTACTTGGTTGTAATCTNAACCCTGCAGATTTAAGCTGCGTAAGAATATCAGGAGAAGCATTGAACAATAACCAATCATTCTCATTAGAACTCACAGCGATGGAAGACTGAGTCCTAGCTGTGTAGCCTTCATGACCTGCTCTAACGTTAGAACAATTTTTACAGTTACAGTTCCACTGGGGAAAGCCTCCACCTGCCGCAGAACCCAAAACTCTTATAAACATTTTTATCCTTTAACCTAAAAATAATTCGCCCGCACAATACTGCGCGGGCGATTATCATATCTCAATATAAATTACTTAGCAGCAACATACATTGTGATTTCAAAACCGAAACGAAGATCGGTAGCTGTTGGCTTGGTCCACATATGGATTCTCCTTTTTTTAAAATTAAAAAAAACTTCATAAGAACTAGCATAATTAACTAAACTAGAACATATATGATCTCAATTATTGCAATTAAAAAAATCATTGTAGTTACTCGACAGACAATAATGAAAATCATTAATAATGCTAAGTGCTTGATATATATTAGGGTATACACTTAAGATAATTTAATATNTAAAANTTTAAAAAACCAATTTGAACACAAGAAAATACCTCGAATCCTCTGACGGACACAGCGTCTACTATGAGTCCAATGGAAATGAAAATGGAATTCCGGTGGTTTTTCTTCATGGTGGACCAGGAAGTGGTTGTAGTGAGAGTAGTAAAAACTTTTTTGACAAACAAAAATGGTTTTCTGTTTTTTTTGATCAACGTGGTTGTGGCTTAAGTAAACCATCCGGAGAAACTAAAAATAACAATACCGAAAACTTAGTTAAAGATATTGAAATGCTAAGAGAAGTTTTAGGTATTAAAAAATGGGTTGTTTTTGGTGGTTCGTGGGGTTCAACACTCGCGTTAAAATATGCATGCGAATACCCTCAAAATGTATCAGCTTTAATCCTACGGGGTATTTTTTTAGCAAGTTCCAATGAAATAGATTGGTTTTTATTAGAACTAAGGCGTTTTATTCCCAAAAACTGGAAGAGCTTTGTTCAAAACATTAACATTGAAAATTATAATTCATCTGCAATTATTGACTATTACTACAATGCTATTTTTTCAAATAACCGAGAAAAAGCCATCACAGCAGCTAATTCATGGAGGGCATGGGAAGAGGCTGCGATGAGATTGACCCATAACATAGAGCAACCTGGAGAGAAAAAAAGCAATATTAATGATAGTTTACAAAACGATGATAAGATTTTGTCCAGTATGAAAATACATCTTCATTATTTACAAAACAATTGTTTTTTAAAAGAAAATGAATTAATGAATAAGGTTCAAGTTTTAAAAACAATTCCTACATACATGATACAAGGTCAATTAGATACAATTTGCCCCCCAGAAACCGCAGAAACTCTCCATGAAAAAATGACATGGTCTGTTATAAATCGTGTCAGGGGAGCAGGTCACGGTGCGTATGAACAGCCGATTAAAAAAGCCCTAATAGAAGCCCTAAAAGTAGTGGAAGGTAAATTAAAAAATGGGACTTAGGTTTCGAATTAATATTTTAGTTACTCTTTTAATGCTTCTATTCATGGGTTCTACAACACTAATGCAAATAAATGACATAAAAAGGCAAGTAAGAGAAGAAATTGAGACGGGTACTAAAGTAACAGTTCAACTTCTTTCAATTTTTTTATCAAGCGTTCAACTTAATTCTTCAATTTCCAACAAACAACTAATAGTTAAAAAATTTTTGGAAAACATGGGTAGAGTGCGTGCTCATGAAATTCAAATGATAAACAATCTTGGTGATCTAGTTCATAGGTCACCACCGAGTAAGTATAAAGTAGGAAGAGATGCACCAGAATGGTTTTCGAAATTAGTGACTCCAAAAACCCAGCCAATAATAATTCCAGAGAGAGGCTTTCAAGTTAAAGTTATTCCAAATGTTTCAAGATCAATATTAGATTCTTGGGATGATGTCAGAAACATGGCAATTTTGGCAATAGGTTTTTTTTTCTTGTTAAATGTATTAGTGTTTTGGATAATAGGAAAATCATTATCTCCTATTGAAAGTATTGTTGAGGCACTCAAAAAAATGAGTCGAGGTGATCTAAAAACACGTTTACCTGATTACCCAATTAAGGAGTTCCACTCAGTCACCGAGGGTTTCAATCATATGGCTCACGCAATTGAATTAGGAACCCTGGAAAATAATCGTCTTGCATTAGCTATTCAGCAATCATCTGACGCTTTGTTTATTACTGATCCCAACGGAAACCTTGACTTCTGGAACCCTGCCGCTGTCAATTTATTTGGATATTCTGATGAAAAATTTAAGAAAAAGAATATTCGAATTCTTGCCTCTAAAGAACTACTAATTGAAATAGAAGAAGATTTTAAAAATGTTCTCAATAAAAAAAGTAGAATTGGATACGAAACCATAAGAAAGTCTTTACATGGTCATAACATTGAGGTTTTTGTTCAAGTTTCACCCATTATTGAACCAAGTAACAAAGAAGTTTTAGGAGCTTTGTTTGTTTTAAGAGATTTATCTGAAAAACGTAATGCAGAAAAAGCTCAAAAAGAATTGGATAAAAATCGTGAACTTACAATTCTTGTTCAACAAAAACTTGAGGAAGAAAGAAAGGCCTTAACCATGGAATTACATGATGAGCTTGGCCAATATGTTACAGCCATCAAAAGTATTGCCCAATCAATTGCCAANAGAAGTCATGAAAAAGATCCAAAAACTTTTTCTAGTAGCACAGCAATTGTTTCTGCTGCAGGACAGATATACGACGCTGTCCACAACATAATACAAAGACTTCGTCCAGTTGCATTAGAAAAATTCGGANTAAGTGAAACCTTGAAAGAAGCTGTGGATGAATGGAATAAGATAAATGATTTAATTGAGTTTACTATTGTGGCTCAAAACATTTCGCTTTCTAATAAAGCTGAAATTTCACTTTTTCGAGTTGCTCAAGAATGCGTAAATAATTCTATTAAACATGCTCAAGCCACNAAGATAAAGATTGAGTTGACTCAGGGAGGAAGAGAGCATGAAACACAACTTTCAGTTGAGGATAACGGAATAGGCATCTCCATTGATAGACTAGAAAATCCCGATAGGTTTGGAATTAGAGGTATGAAAGAGAGAATGCAAGCNTTAGGCGGAGAATTGAATATTCAAACANGCTCCCAGAAGGGTACAGTTGTTATTGCATCCTTACCCTTTAACTCCAAAAAAGTTGCCTAAATAATCACATTAAATATATAAAAGAATAAATGAAAAAAATTAAAGTCGTACTTGCCGATGACCATGCTGTCGTTAGAATGGGGTTTAGATTGCTTCTTCAAGACACAGATGATATCGAAGTTATTGGAGAAGCTAAAAATGGTGAAGAAGCAATTAANATATGCACCGAAACAAAACCAAATGTTTTGGTNATGGATTTATCTATGCCAGGGATGGGGGGATTGGAGGCTATTGGAAGAATTCTGTCAAAAAAAGACTCCCCTAAAGTTCTAATTCTCTCAGCACATGAGGATACCATNCACCCTAAAAGAGCTTTGAAAGCTGGTGCCATTGGCTATCTTTCAAAACGTGGAGCGGCTGAGGAATTGATCAAAGCTATTCGACAGGTATCATCTGGCACAATGTATGTTGAAGCAATACTTGCACAAAAAATGGCAGTTCAACAATTTGGCGCGGATGTTACCCCCGTGGATGTTTTATCAGAGAGAGAGTTCGATGTGTTTATGTCACTAGCAAAAGGTCAATCAGTGAACAACATTGCTGAGGTNTTGCATTTATCTCCAAGAACTGTAGGCACACACTTNTANAATATAAAACAAAAACTGAATGCTAAAAACCAAGCAGAGCTTGCAATAATAGCAGTTCAAAGCGGTCTTATTGAACCTTGATTATTTATTTATATTTTTTACTATCGGCTCAATCTTAACAGCACAATATTTAAATTCAGGTATTTTCGCAANTGGATCAATGGCAGAATTTGTCAATAGATTTGCTGCTGCTTCTCTGTATGCAAAACCCATAAAAATAGAACCTTCCGGTGTAGCCTCATCTTGTCTTATTGAAGCTATAACACTACCTCTTCTAGAACTTAGTTTACAAATTTGCCCAGGAAATAGATCATATTTATCCAAATCTTTTCTACACATCTGGAAAGTAGGAGCTGGTTCGATTGCATTCAGAACCGTGGCTCTTCTAGTCATNCTGCCAGTGTGCCAATGCTCAAGTTGTCGACCAGTTATCAGAACAAATGGGAAGTCCAAATCAGGCACTTCATTCGGAGGAGTCGGTTTTGTTGGAACTAAATTAACCTTACCATCTGATGTATCAAAAGTTTCCGTAAAGACAACTGAATCACCCGGTTTTTTTTCGTCTAAACACGGATAAGTTACNCTTTGTTCTTTCTCCAATCTTTTCCATGTAATACCCCATATAACATCTTTCATAGCATGCCGCATTTCATCATAAACTTCAGCAACTCCAGAATCAGGGCCATTATAATCCCAATTCAACCCAAGACCTTTAGCTAATTGTTGGATTATCCACAAGTCCTGTTTTGCATCACCAGGCGGATTAANTGCTTTTCTTCCCATCTGTACCATTCTGTCAGTGTTAGAGACAGTACCAGTTTTTTCAGGCCAGGCAGATGCAGGTAAAACAACNTCGGCCAACCAAGCAGTTTCAGTCATGAAAATATCTTGGACAACTAGAAGCTCGAGGTTAGCAAGGGCCGATCTAGCATGGTTTAAGTTCGGGTCACTCATGGCAGGATTTTCTCCCATGATGTAAAGACCTCGTATCTTTTGAGGATCGCTTTCTTCAGAGAAAACTTTATCCATAATTTCCGTGACTGTGAATCCAGGTTTNTCATCTATAGGAGAATTCCAAAATTTTTCAAACCAATCTCTTGCACCAGGATCAGCAACTTTTTGATAGTTTGGGAGCATCATTGGTATCAAACCTGCATCACTAGCACCTTGAACATTATTTTGCCCTCTTAAAGGATGTAATCCAGTTCCAGGCCTTCCAATTTGACCTGTAATTGTAGCTAATGCGATCAAGCACCTAGCGTTGTCAGTACCATGAACATGCTGGCTTACTCCCATTCCCCATAAAATCATAGATCCTTTNGATGTTGCATATTCCCTTGCAACTTCTTTGATAGTGTCAGCATCAATTCCGCAAGATTGTGCAACACTTTCTGGGCTGTATGGCTCAACTTTATTTTTTAATTCTTCAAAATGGTTAACTCTTGATTTTATAAAATCTTTATTAACTAAATCTTGATCAATAATAAAATGAATCATTGCATTTAAAAGAGAAACATCACTGCCTGGATTGAACTTTAAAGTTTTCCATGCATAGTCAGAAATTTTGGTGACTCTTGGGTCAATTAAAACGATTTTTGTACCATTGTTTGCAGCATTTTTCATCCAAGTAGCCGCAACAGGATGATTTTCAGTTGGATTTGAACCAATAATGATTACNAGTTCAGCTTCAGAGACGTCACTAACTTGATTACTTACAGCACCAGATCCAACTCCCTCTAATAGTGCGGCAACACTTGATGCGTGGCAAAGCCTTGTACAATGATCTACATTGTTATTTCTAAACCCTGTTCTAACTAATTTCTGAAATAAGTAAGCCTCTTCATTACTTCCTTTTGCCGACCCAAACCCTGCCAGAGAACCAAAACCATATTCATCTCTAATGTTTCTCAAACCACCTGAAGCAAGTTTTAATGCCTCTTCCCAAGTTGCCTCCCTAAAAACTTCACTCCAATGATCTAAACTATTTACCATTGATGGATCTTTTTTTATGCCATCTTTTCTGATAAGCGGTTTTGTTAATCTAGACTTGTCGTGAGCATAATCAAAACCAAACCTTCCTTTAACACACAACCTGTTATGGTTTGCAGGTCCATCCCGGCCTTCAACAGAAACAATCTTGTCACTCTTAACTTTATAAGTTAATAAACAGCCCACCCCACAAAATGGACATACAGAATCAACTTTTTTGTCCACAGTTTGATCACCAATTAAAGATTTAGGCATTAGTGCTCCAGTAGGGCAAGCTTGAACACATTCTCCACAGGCAACACAAGTACTATCACCCATCAAAGCATCTAGGTCAAAAACAATTTTTGAGGAAGCTCCTCTTCCGGAGACCCCTATGACATCATTAGACTGCTCTTCTCTACACGCTCTTACACATCTATCACATTGAATACAAGCAGATAAGTTGACCAACATTGCAGGATGAGACTCATCTGATTTTATCTCAGCTCTTTTATGGTCTTCAAATGCTTTTCTAACAGTTATATTTTTTTTATCAGCCCACTCAGATAATTCTCCATGAGGTAATTTTGGATTACCATTTTCCCACTTATTACCAACATATGGCATGTCAGATAAAAGCATTTCTAAAACCAAGTTTTGACTTTTCCTTGCTCTTTCACTATCTGTTTCTACTTCCATACCTTCCGTAACTGATCTACAACAACTGGGTGCTAAAACTCTTTCTCCCTTTACTTCAACAACACACGACCTACAATTCCCATCCGGACGATAGCCTTCCTTGTAACAAAGTCTAGGCACCTCAAAGCCTTCTCTATCAGCAACATCTAAAATCGTCTCACCTGAGAGTGCATCAGTATCTTTGCCGTTTAATTTAAACTTAATTGTCTGTTTAGAAATATTTTCAAAGAATTTTTCAGGGGCATTCATTTAACTTACCTCATGAGGAAAATATTTTTGTACACATGCAATTGGGTTTGGAGCAGCTTGTCCCAATCCGCAAATTGAAGCATCGACCATGACTGTTTTTAAATCATCTAGTGCATTTTTGTCCCAGTGATTGTTTTTCATAAGAGCTTTAGCTTTTTCAGTTCCAACCCTACAAGGTGTGCATTGTCCACAACTTTCATGCTCAAAAAAACTCATTAGATTTACCGCCACATCCTTTGCCGAATCAGCTTTACTGAAAACAACAATAGCAGCCGATCCAATGAAACAGCCATATGGTTGCAAAGTATCAAAATCAAGTGGTATGTCATTCATCGTTGCAGGCAAAATACCGCCTGAAGCACCTCCTGGAAGATAGCCATAGAACTCGTGACCATCAGCCATACCATCACAATATTCATTTATGAGTTCTTGAATTGTTATACCTGCTGGAGCTAACTTTACCCCAGGATTTTTAACCCTTCCGCTCACGCTGAAACTTCTTATTCCCTTTCTACCATTCAAACCATAACTTGAAAACCACTCGGCGCCTTTTTCTAAAATATCTCTGACCCAATATAGCGTTTCGTAGTTATGTTCAAGAGTTGGCCTTCCAAATAATCCAACCTCTGCGATATAAGGAGGTCTCATTCGAGGTTCTCCACGCTTTCCTTCAATACTTTCAATCATGGCAGATTCCTCACCACAAATATAGGCACCAGCACCTCTTCTCAGCTCAATATTTGGAAGTTTACAAGGAGGAGAATCTTGTAATTTTCTTATTTCTTTTTCCAAAATTTCCCTGCAACCATGATATTCATCTCTTAAATAAATATAACAGGAATCAACTTCAACAACTTTAGCTGCAATCAACATGCCTTCTAAAAAACGATGAGGATCACGCTCGAGATATGTTCTATCTTTAAAAGTACCAGGTTCTCCTTCATCCAAATTCACCGCCATTAATCTAGGGCCAGGATATCCGTTAACAATTTTCCACTTTCTTCCTGCTGGAAAGCCTGCTCCACCAAGACCTCTCAAACCAGAACTCTCCATTGTTTGAATAATTTTTTCTTTTATTAATTCACCTTTATCTATTTTCTTTGCTATTTCATATCCACCGTTTCTTGCGTAAGTTTCAAAGTTGGTAACAATTGGAGAAAGTGAACCGTCCTCAGCTAAACTTGGAAGACTTTTGCCTAAAAAATCGGTTGGCCGGAAAAAGTTTTTGCTATACTCACAACTTTCAACAGTGGCTGGTAAAGGGTGATGGGTTTGTTTTGCATTGACTATTTCTTCAACCTTTTCTAGTGTAGCAAAAGCTACAGGGTTTTGATGAACAACCGCAGCTGGAGCCTGCTCGCATCTACCAATGCAAGGAGCTTTAATAACTTTTATTTCACTCGCAAGAGTATTGGAAAGGGTTTGAAATAGTTTTTTTGCTCCGGCTAATTCGCAGGCAATACCATCACATATCCTCACAGTAAATTGAGGAGTTTTTTCAGTGTCTTCAATTAAATCAAAATGATGATAAAAGCTTGCTACTTCAAAAACTTCAGCCATCGGTATTTTCATTTCAGATGCAAGAGCAACCAAGTGTCTGGATCTCAATCCTGAAAATTTATCCTGAATTAAGTGTAAATTTTCAATTAATAAATCACGGCGGGAGAAATCGATTCCGGAAAGATTATTGATTTCATCAATTGAAACTGTATCGGGTTGTCTTCCTTTAGGTTTCTTGTGTCCCTTTTTTCTCCGCCTAAGCTGATTTCTGAGCTCATTCGCATCGCTAATGACAATAGTAGAAATGTCTGTTCCTCCCCAGTAAGATGAAAGTGAAGTGACTTCGCACTTTTATTTATTTTTACAATAATAAGCAGACTTTATGCCTGCTTAAAAGTTCTGTCTAATTCAAATAAAAAATAGCTTGCTTTTTATTTTGAATATAAGTGAAAACCCTATGGATTAGTAAGAGAACTTATTTGAGACAACCAAGATGTGTCTTTTGCCATTTCTAATGCTTTTTGTTGAGCAATTGTTAACTGCCTTGATGGTGGCATCAACAATCCAATTGCTGTTTGTGACTTTGGGTTCACTAAATGTGAAATGAACAGACCATCAAAATTCTTAGCGATATTTGCAATTGGGCCTGGCAGAATAGTTGATAATTCGCTATTTTGGACTGACAACAAAAGGGTAAAAATTGAATCAGTTTGCATACAGGGTTTAATACTAATTCCAACAGCCCTAAAAAAATCGTTAACCAAAACTCGATTATGCATTTCTGAGGTTAGTAAACAGAGTGGNTCCTTAGCTGCTGAATACCAAGTAACCTCATCGGTAATTTGAGATTTAGCAAGCTTATTTACATTACTTCTAATCAAAAAATATTTCTCTGAATACTGTGGTATTACGCTTGAATCACTGGTATTTAATTCAAATCTATCTGTATAACCAAATGCCATGTCAACAGTTAAATTTTCAATGCTAAGTTCGATTTCTTGTGAAGCCATTGATCGAACAGTTGGAGCAATACCCCCAAAATTCTTTTGCAAAAGAACAGCAAACCTCGAGGCCAAAGGAAGAGCACTAGGCACAGAGCCAATAATTAGGTTTCCTGAGGGATTGCCTTTTCTGCTGGAAATATCTTGTTTGAGAGATTCTGTCTCGTGCAATATTTGGTGAGCACTCGCTAACACTCTTTTGCCTTCATCAGTTAAACCCTCAAAGTTTCTACCCCTATTAACTATTTTAGTACCCAGCTCNTCTTCCAGAGCTTTAATAGCATTAGACAGTGCAGGCTGAGTTATGTGACATGCTTGGGCAGCACGACTGAAATGTTTGTGTTGTTCAAGGGATACTAAATAACGAAATGTGTCAATTAGATTCATAATAAANATTATGGATTATTCTCTGTAAAATAATAATTCAATACTTAACAAGAAAGGAATTTATTTGTATGAAGTACGATTTGGTTGTACTTGGTGGTGGTTCTGGTGGCGTTGCGTGCGCCAGAAGATCAGCTGCGCTCGGAGCAAAAGTAGCTTTAATTGAAGCTGATAGGCTGGGAGGAACTTGTGTAATTAGAGGTTGTGTTCCAAAAAAACTACTTATGTACGCCAGTGGTTTCAAAAACGCATTCAATGATTCCCGATTTTTTGGTTGGAAAAAACAAAATAATATAAACTTTGATATGAGTGAATGGCAAAGAAATAAGACTGAAGAGATAAAAAGGTTAGAGCAACTATATAAAAAACTACTAATTGATAGTGGTGTGGATGTAATCATGGGTTATGGGAAATTGATTGATTCCACCACACTCAGAATTGATAAAAGAGAAATAAAATCTCATAGAATAATGATTGCTACTGGTGGAAAACCTGCCAGTCGTGCAATTAATGGTTTAGAAAAATGCATGACATCCAACGAAATATTAGATCTCGATTATCTTCCAAAAAAACTTGCAGTTTTGGGTTCAGGTTATATTTCACTTGAATTTGCAAGCATTTTTAAAAAATTAGGGTCAGATGTTTCTGTTTTTTTTAGATCAGATTTTCCCCTCAAAGGTTTCGATTTAGACATAAGAAAAAAAATTGCAAATGATCTTATTGAACTAGGAATTAATTTACATCCTAATTCTCAAATTCAGAGTGTTGAAAAACACAACAATAACTTTTTTGTTCAAACTAAAGCAGTAAGACAGGAGTTTTCAGAAGTTTTAAATGGCTTAGGAAGAACTCCTAATAGCGGGAACATTGGACTAGAAACATTGGGAATTAATTTGGGAATCAATGGAGAGATATGTGTAAATGAATACAGTCACACTTCAATAAAGGGAGTTTTTGCGATAGGAGATGTTACCAATCGAATGAATTTGACTCCCGTAGCCATTGCTGAAGGAAGAGCATTTGCAGAAAATGAGTTTAATCAAAAAAATCTTATTATCAACTATGACTCAGTAGCATCTGCAGTTTTTACATCTCCTGCGATTGGTTCAATAGGTTTAACCGAAAATCAAGCAATTAATTTAGAATCGATAAATGGAATTAAAATTTACGAATCAGAATTTAGACCAATGAGTCTTACATTTACTTCCTCAAAAATAAAAACCTACATGAAACTAATAGTTGACGCACATACAGATTTAATCTTAGGGATTCACATAATTGGGCCTGAAGCTCCTGAATTAATACAAGTGTTAGCCATTCCATTTAAGATGCGAGCAACAAAAACTGACTTTGATAACACTATAGCTGTTCACCCTACTAGCGCTGAGGAACTTGTTTTGATGCGAAATCCGAGTAGAAGTTACCCCTCATAGACTTTAATAAAAAAAATGAAAAACTTTTTCTTAAAAATTATTGTTAAACACTTTTGGGGAACAATCTTAGTCTCCATTGGTTCATTAGGAATAGCATGTTGGTGGGGTTGGAACCTAAATGGACAAACTGGAATGCTTCAAGCGCTGTGGATTTTTTTGATACTTCTTATACTGGAAATATCGTTATCTTTTGACAACGCAGTTGTGAATGCTTCAATCCTAAAAAATTGGAACAAATTTTGGCAAACAATTTTTCTTACTTTAGGAATATTAATTGCTGTATTTGGGATGAGATTGATTTTTCCACTTTTTATAGTTGGTTTAACAACCAACATGAGTTTACTAGAAACTTGGAATTTGGCTCTTGAAGAACCTTTACTATATTCAGAGATTCTACTTGAACACCATGCACAAATATCAGCATTTGGAGGAGTTTTCCTGCTTTTAATTTTTTTAGACTTTTTTATCAGCTCCAAGAAAAAAATATTCTGGATAAAACCATTGGAGATTCAATTACAAAAGCTAGATAAATTTAAAGGAATTACTATCCTTTTGACACTTTTTTTGCTTTTAATTTTGACTTGGACTTCGGAACTATCAACCTCAAAACAATCTGAAGTTATTAAATTTGGACTTTGGGGCCTACTGTCCTACCTTAGCATTAACCTTTTATGTCAATCTCTTGAACAAAAGAGCACTGACGCTGTTGAAACAATTAAGAAAGGAAGTATTGGCGGTTTTATATATCTTGAAGTTCTTGATGCATCTTTTTCTATCGATGCAGTTGTGGGAGCATTTGCAATTACTAAAGATGTAGTAATCATCATGTTAGGACTTGGAGCAGGTGCAATGGCTGTTAGGTCACTTACTGTCTATCTTGTTAAGAAAGAAACTCTCAAAGAATTAGTGTTTCTTGAACATGGAGCCCATTACGCCATCGGGGCATTAGCATTAATCATGGTTGGTAGTGTGCAATTTCACATACCAGAAATAATTACTGGAACAATTGGCCTAATTTTAATTTTATTATCAGGATATTCCTCAATTAAAAGGAAGAAATTAGGCAGTTTCTAATAAGTAACAACTAAATGATGCTGAAGTTTTTTAACTNNGTAAATGATGGTTTTTGTGGTGTATCCCTTAAAAATTTTTTATAAAACTTTTGCGTGAAAAGCTCTTTCTAGCAAAAAATTTGTAATAGCCCNNCTTGTCAAAACCATCTATTGTTTCTTCGATAAACTAAGTTGAGAGTAGTAATAATGAGATAGTCGCTCACACCATTAAGATTAACAAACCAAAACACAAAACTAAACACTGTTAATTTATCTAATATCAAATTGATTAATTTTTTTTTGTTTTTGTTAATATTTTCAAAAAAAATCTAAGAACTTGGACGTTGCAAAGTTGAAAAAATTTTCTTGTGGGAAGGTTAGTTAAACATTAGGAATTAAGCAATGAGATTTATAAAATCAACTGCAATGAAACAATATCAGTTTATTTTATCTTGGCTTCTTTATACATTACGTGTTTTCTGATTTTTGGGTCAAATTTTTTAATCTCCAACTTGCCAGTCATAGTGCGCTTATTTTTAGTAGTTGTATAAAAGTGACCAGTATCAGCACTAGAGACTAGTTTTATTTTTTCCGTTGCACCCTTGGCCATTTAAGTAACCTTTGTTTGTGATTTAATTTTTTCTAAAACAACATCTATACCTTTTTTGTCAACCGTTCTCAGGGCAGCATTTGATAGACGTAATTTTATCCATTTTTTTTCTTTCTCCAACCAAAATCTTCTATACTGAAGACCCGGTAAGAAACGCCTTTTGGTCCTGTTTTTGGCATGTGAAACGTTGTTTCCAACCATCGGTTTTTTCCCAGTTAATTGGCATATTCTAGCCATGATCACATCTCCAAATTAAACTAACCTATCATTATAAGAAATAATATTGTTAGTTTCAACATTTTAATAAAATCCAAACTTTAAATTAATGATTGGTAGTTAAAAAGGTTAAAATTAACAAACATTAAAACTTAATTGGTACTTTATAATTAATACGAAATCAAATTTTGAGATTGTCCTAGCTGAACCGAGAGGGTTTTGTGCCGGCGTTGAAAGGGCCATAGAAATAGTTGAAAGAGCACTAGAGAGATTTGGTTCTCCAGTTTATGTAAGGCATGAAATTGTTCATAACACACACGTTGTTAGCACCTTAAAGAAAAAAGGTGCTATTTTTGTTGATGAAATCAAGGATGTTCCGTTGGGTGCCAGAGTAATAATGAGTGCTCATGGTGTCTCAGTGAAAGTACAAAATGAGGCTTCATTCAGAGAACTGGATGTTTTTGATGCAACATGTCCTCTTGTTACTAAAGTCCACGCTGAAGTAAAAAAACTTTCCAAACAAGGTTATGAAATAATAATGATTGGTCACTCTGGCCATCCAGAGGTTGAAGGAACCATGGGCCAATTAGAAAGAGAAATTCATTTAGTAGAGGATGCTGTTCAAGCCAAAAATGTAAAAGTTAAGTCACCCAAAAAGTTATCATATGTAACTCAAACTACTCTCTCAGCTGACGACACAGCTGAAATAATTAAAACTCTAAAAAAGCGATTTCCTTCTATCATTGGTCCGAAAGTTAGCGATATTTGCTACGCAACCCAAAACAGACAAGACGCAGTCAAATTAATGGCCAAAGAAGTTGATTTGGTGTTGGTAGTTGGAAGCCCTACAAGCTCAAACAGTAATAGACTTCGTGAAGTTGCTGAAAAATATGGTGCAAGGGCTTATCTGATTGATGGAGCTGAGGATTTGGACCCAAGTTGGTTGAAGAATACCTTCAGTGTCGGAATTACTGCTGGTGCATCTGCCCCAGAGTCACTGGTTCAAAAACTTCTGCAAGCTGTTAAGGTTCTTGGTGCTTCATCAGTTCGAAGACTACCTGGGGCTCAAGAACACATAAGATTCCCTTTGCCCAAATCATTGAGTAAATAAGTTGTGCAATTTGAGCCGTTGTAGCTCAGGGGTAGAGCAGTCGCTTCGTAAGCGAGAGGTCGGGGGTTCAATTCCCTCCAACGGCACCAAGATAAATATTACTTTTACATAACCGATAATTTTTACATGACCATCAAATAATTTAGACAAAAAAAAACCCGTATTGGGGATTACGGGCTAAAAAAAAGATTTACGAACGGTTTTTCACTGGAGAAGAGTTACAGAACCATCAAAACACGAAATCATTTTTTTTACGGGAAACAAAATTATAATTATTTAAAAATCTATTCTTACTCCAGCAGAAATAGTTCTAGGTTTATTAGGTCTAGCTCCATCTGGCTCTCTNGAAATGATTACTTGGTTATCAAAAAGATTAGTAACCTTCAAAAATAGATCAGTATTTGAGGAATATTCATATCTACTTACCCAATCAACTACAAATAAACTATCAGTTTTACCGAATGCATCATTGGACCTATTGCAGCCTGTGCTGACACAAGTTTCGTCTATATATTTAAAAATGGCGTAGTTATCCCAACCAGAGCTGTGTTCAAAACCAGCTCTCAGGCTGTAGACATTCTCCGGAACCGCTTTTAACAGATCACCAGAGACAAATCCGCTTGCATTGTTGTTACCAGTTATTTCAGCCTTAGTGTAGGTGTATACAAAACTAACTGGAATTTGCATACCGCCTGTTTTAAATATATTTTGTACTTGAAATTCCAAACCAGAAATTTCAGCCTCTCCTGTAACATATGTTCCGGAGGTTGCGTCGTTACTACAAGGTGAAGCCAAAGAACAATTTTCTGACTTATCTGAGAAGTCACTGAAAAAACCTATTCCNTCTATAAAAAAGTNGTCTTTTTTGTATCTAGCTCCATACTCAAAGTTATCACTTTCCTCTGGCTCCTGCTCTGANGAAGCTCCTCCACCAATAGGTGAAAATCCTTTGTGATAACCAGCTAGTGTTTGTACGTTGTNGTTTAAATCATAGGTGAATGACAAGCCTGGAAGTAAAATATCACTTTCATTACTTTTTGAGCTCGCTACAGCAGTTCTGTCAGAACCGTATTGTTTTCTGCTACTTTTTACATCCTCATGCCTTAAAACAGCATTCACAACTAATTTNTCAGTTGCTTGCCATGTGTCTGCAATATGAACTGCAGTTGCATCGGCAGTTTCAACCCTGTTGTTGCTGCCACTTGGTGCCGTAGTACTTGAATAAACGTAAGTGCCATTAGTTTGTGCATAATAATCTTGTGGTTGATAACGATCCATACTATCTTCATGAGACCTAACTCCAACCTCAACAGTGTGGCTATTGAGCTCAAAAGTGGCATTAACCTGAACACCTTCAGACACATAAGATCTGTTGTTGTGTTTGTAATTTAAAGAATCAATATCAGTTGTTCCATCCAGTTGACTTTGAGCTNTTGCATCACCACCATTTGCCGAATCAACATAATTACCTCCACCGGATAATTTGTGCCAATCACGAGCGAATTCATTCCTGTATGCAGTTGCAACAAGGTAAGCATTGTCNGATAACTCTTGAAAATAAGTCAAGCTATATCCTTGATGATCATTTTTCATCTGATCAATTGAGGACATTGCATATCTTCTATTTGGGTTAGCATTNAAATCNGCGTCTGTNAGNCCTAAATANGTNTCNTTNGAAGTTTCTCTTGAGCTTTGGGCCTTGAATAAGAAACTATTGGAGTCGTTGTTAAGACCTAGTTTGATTACGTAGTCAGAAATACCAAACCCAGTATCCTTGTTTGAACGACCATCAATCTCTTTATATCCGTTGGTATCTCTTCTAACAGCTTCAACTAGGTATTGGAACTTTCCGCTCCCATCACCAAAATACATNTGTGTGNTAAGTTGCTCATCCTCACCCAAAAAGGTTGAGAGTCTTCCAGATCTTGTTGCTGGTATTGGAGTTGATATTAAGTTAACAACACCACCAGTGGTTTGTGGACCATATTTTAAAAGAGGAGCACCTTTTAATATTTCAATTGACTGCATCCTCATGATTGTTGGGAAGTAATAAGCAGAAGGATTTGAATAAGGAGCAGGAGCAATTAAAACTCCGTCCTCCATCAAAGTTATTTTGTCAGACCTTTCAGATGTTCCGCCTCTTATTCCAATATTAGGTCTTAAACCGTAACCATCCTCCTCACGAACATAAACACCTGGAACAGTTTTTAATACCTGATTGATGTCATCTGTTAACTCGACTTCCATTTGCTCTTTAGAAACCACATGGCCAGAACCTGGAAGTGTTTTGGCTTTCTCGCTTCCGCCGATTATTTCGATGTTTTGTAAAATTACATCATCAGCAAAAGTGGATGTCATAACCAACATCAAACTTAAAGGTAATATTTTTAATTTCAGATTTACGCTTTTCATATTAAATACNGCTCCATTTTCGGTGTCTTACTAATTTACTAATTAAGAATTTAAATACTTATAATTAAATTTTAAATCTAAATGATAATGATTTGCATTTATTNAAATANTTGATAATAATAATGAGAATAATTATTAAATGCAAGAAGANATTNAATCACAAGGGCATTGAATGAATGAAGANATAAATGANGAAGTTAATTTGCCTACATTTGAAGCTTTAGTGGCCTCTGCACTCAAAACTTTGTACGAAATAAGTCGAAACGAAGTAAATTCTGAAAATTTTGATTTAATTCCTGGAATAATGATGGCAATTATTGCCCATCCCGAGTCTGAAAATCATCAATTACTTACACATGTCTGCAGTCNGCTTTATGTTGATTGTTGCAACCTGNTTTCCACTCAATTTGAAACTTCAAAAGAATTTCATTAAATAAAAAAGGTTTATCTATGAAAATTAAACAATACGCAGCCGTTTACTTGGTAATTTTCTTTGCTTTGTTTTCTGGTGATATTANAGAAACTTTCGCTGAACAAAGTCCATCAGNAAATATAATTAACTAAAATTTAACCAAAAATGTTTAATGAAAAACTAATGCGCCTGTTCCCAGTTATCTCCGCAACCTATGTCTACNTCTANAGGCACATTAAGTTTTGCAACTGAACACATTNCTAGTTTCAGGCAATCACGAAATTCTTCTANCTCTTTTAAAGGTGTTTCAAAAATCAGTTCATCATGAACCTGTAATATCATTTTGGTAGAAAAACTATTTTTTAAAATTGTCTTTTGAACATTAATCATGGCCATTTTAATCAAGTCCGCTGCAGTTCCTTGCATAGGCGCATTAATTGCGGCTCTCTCAGATGCTTGTCTNCTTTGGCCATTGGGAGAATTTATTTCTGGAAGCCATAATTTTCTTCCAAAAACAGTTTGAACANAACCATTTNCCTTTGCGAATTCCTTGGTATTTTCCATAAAACTTGCAACCATTGGATAACGCATAAAATATTTATCAATATAAACCTTTGCCGCATCTATAGTTATCCCTAAACTTTTAGACAGCCCAAAAGGACTCATGCCGTAAATAAGACCAAAATTAATCACTTTTGCTGTTCTTCTTTGGTCAGAGGTGACTTTTAAATTTGAAACTCCAAATATTTCTGCTGCAGTCGCACTATGTATATCTTGACTATTTTCAAAAGCAGTTATTAAACTTTTATCTTCAGATAAGTGAGCCATTATCCTTAATTCAATTTGTGAATAGTCGGCTGAAACTATTACTGAATTTGTAGTTGCTATAAAAGCAGCTCGTATTCTTCTGCCCTCTTCAGACTTAACTGGAATATTTTGTAAATTTGGATCGCTTGAGGCTAACCTTCCAGTGACTGCTGTAGCTTGTGAAAATGTTGTGTGAACACGTTGCGATTTTGAGTCAATCATTTTCGGAAGTTTTTCTGTGTAAGTAGACTTTAATTTTGATAGAGTCCTCCACTCNAGTAAAATGAGAGGTAAAGGGTAGTTCTCTGCAAGTCGCTCCAATACGCTTTCATCTGTTGATGGAGCCCCTCCTGCAGTCTTTTTAATTGGTTTGTATCCCAAATCTACAAATAATATATCTGCTATTTGTTTTGGCGAACCAAGATTAAAGGGTCTACCAGCAAGATTGTGAGCTTTACTCTCAAGGTTNAATATTTTTTGAGTTAATTCTTTTGTNTGCTCTGTAAGTAGTGGCTCGTCAATATATACTCCTTCTGATTCCATAACTTTTAGAACTTTAAGGGATGGTAACTCTATCTTTTGGTATATTTCCAAAAGTTCTGTATCTGAAGAAAGAATTTTATGNAGTGTGTTGTGAAGATCTAGTGTAAAGTCTGAGTCTTCGCATGAATATCTGCTGGCCATATCAATTGGAACCTGTTCAAAGCCAATTCTTTTTTTCCCTGTTCCAGTCAAATCATCATAAGACAAACCTGTCCTATCCAAAAACCTAGAAGCCAATGACTCCAAGTCATGTCTCTTATGTGCTTCAAGAACGTATGATTGAAGAAGTGTATCGTGTAAATTGCCATCTAAAAAAATTCCATTGTTTTCCAAAATATGCCAATCGTACTTCAGATTGTGGGCTACTTTGGTATTTTTTTTGTCAGCAAACCAAGGCTTTAAAGTCTCTGCTACTTCTTTAAGGCTTAGTTGTTTTTCTTCAAGCTCGTGTACATGTGCGATCGGTACATAAGCAGCACAACCGAGATCCCAAGAGAAAGAGATTCCCACCAAATTTGCTTCGCGGGTATTTAGTGATGTTGTCTCTGTATCAAAAGCAACAATAGGTTTTTTAGAAATAACTTCAATTAATTCATTAAGTTGTTGAATGGTGTATACAGTTTGGTAATTAATTTTTATATTTTTTTTAAAATTGGTAGCCTTTTTTTCAGGTAATTTGGTTCTCAGTAAAGAAGTTTTTTGATTTCTANAATCATCNCTTGGAGAATCTAAGACATCTTTAAAAACCCTTGTCAAATCAAACTCACGTTGCATAAAACTTATTTTGTTTAGGTCTAAGGGTAACCAATTTAATGTTGTGTCCAGATTATCTATAAATTCATCCAAATGCGGACAGTCTCTTTTAATTGTGACTAATTCTTTACCTGTGGGTATCCAGTCTTTAGCATCTTGAAGATTTTTTCCTACTACTCCTGATATGTTTTGAACTGACTCCACAATCTGTTCAAGTGACCCATATTGATTCAGCAAACGAGCAGCTGTTTTAGCACCAATTTTCTTCACTCCAGGNATGTTGTCGCTTTGATCCCCAACAAGTGTCAAATAATCAACAATTTTCTCGGGCAGGACACCAAATTTTTCCAAAACTGCTGATTTATCATAGACTTTACCATTCCCACCATGACGGCTCATCGTGTCGACCAAAATGATATGTTCGTTTACTAACTGTGTTAAATCTTTATCCCCAGAAATAATTACAGATTCAAAATTCTGTTTACTGGCTTCACAAACCAATGTTCCAATTACATCATCTGCTTCAAAGCCATTGACTTGAATAAAAGGCCATCCAAGAGCTTTAACAACCTCAAAAATTGGAGGGATTTGCAGTTTCAAATCCTCAGGCATAGAAGACCTGGTTGCTTTATAATCNGGAAATATTTCATCCCTAAAAGTCGGGCCCTTAGGATCAAAGACACATGCACCAATTTGTGAAGGCCAATCCACACGTACTTTTTTTAACATATTTACTATGCCGTGGAGAGCACCAGTTGGATGGCCCTTTTTACTTCTTAAGTCGGGCAACGCATGATAAGCCCTATACAAAAAACTTGATGCATCAACTATTAACATTCTTTTTTTTAACAACTTACTCATAAATGATATTTTTATCCAAAATGTAGTAGCGTTAAATAAAATTACAATTCAAGGAGAGCAAACTGGAAAAATCTCAACCAACCAACTTTATACGCCAAATTATAGAAAAAGATTTAAAAGATAACAAAGTTAAGCATATCATCACTAGATTTCCTCCAGAACCAAACGGCTACTTACATTTTGGTCACGCAAAATCAATTTGTCTTAATTTTGGAATAGCAAAAGAATATGGTGGTCGTTGCCACCTGAGATTTGACGACACAAACCCTGAAAAAGAAAACGAAGAGTTTGTTCAGGCCATTAAAAAAAGTGTAAATTGGCTCGGTTTTGACTGGGGTGATCATCTTTATTTTGCAAGTGATTATTTTGAAAAATTTTATGAATTTGCTTTAAAGCTTATTGAAAACGGTTTTGCATATGTGGATTCTCAATCATATGAAGAAATCAAATTAAAAAGGGGGACCCTTAAAAAAGGAGGTATCAACTCCCCATATCGCGAGAGAACAGTTTCGGAAAACCTTGATCTTTTTAAGCAAATGAAAAATGGAGAATTCTCTGATGGCAAACATGTTCTAAGAGCTAAAATTAATATGAATTCTCCAAATCTAAATTTAAGGGATCCAATTTTATATCGCGTGCGACATGTAAGCCATCACCGTCAAGGGTCTAAATGGTGTATTTACCCTCTTTACGATTTTGCTCATCCATTATCAGATGCAATTGAAAAAATTACACATTCGATTTGCACGTTGGAATTTGAAGATCATCGCCCGCTATATGACTGGGTGGTGAATAAAGTTGCTGAATGTGGGTTTTTTAATGATGCAACTTTACCTCGACAATATGAATTTTCAAGACTAAATGTTAGTAATGTCTTTCTATCTAAAAGAAAACTTGGAGAATTAATAATTCATAAATATGTTGATGGTTGGGATGATCCAAGAATGCCAACAATAGCTGGTGCAAAAAAAAGGGGATATACACCAGCAGGCTTTATAAACTTTTGTGAAGCTATTGGTGTAACTAAATCTGATGCAAAAATTGACTACTCTGTTTTTGAAGAATGTATGAGGGAGGACTTAAACTTAACGTCCCAGAGAAGAATTGCTGTTTTAAAACCCATAAAACTTACAATTGAAAATATTGAAATTGGTTATTCTGAAATATGTCATGCTCCCAACCACCCAAAAAAGCCTGAACTAGGTAATAGGGATATTGTTTTTACGAAAGAACTTTACATTGATGCTGATGATTTTGAAGAAAATCCTGTACCCGGTTTCTTTAGATTAAAGCCAGGTGGAAGAGTTCGCTTACGATACGCCTTTGTAATTGAATGTACTGGCTATGAAAAAAATGACGATGGTAATATTGTTTCTATTAGAGCTAAGATTTTTAAAGACTCAAAAAGTGGTACACCTGGTGCAAATAAGTACAAGGTTAAAGGTAACATTCACTGGTTGAGTACCAAAGATATATGTTCGGTTCAGATCAACTTTTATGACAAACTTTTTGAGGATTCTAAACCAGATGAAAACTCTGGGAATCCAGATATTCAAAAAAATCAAGCTATGATTTTCAATAAAATGTCCCATTTTGAAATGAATTCTATCACCGAATCCTCAATTCTAAATGCCAAAGTTGGAGAAAAATTTCAATTTGAAAGGCATGGATATTTTGTTTTGGATAAAATTTTAGAAAATAAAATTAGAATTTTTAACAGAACTGTCTCCCTTAAAGATAGTTGGAAAAAAAGGTAGTTTTAAATGAGAGCAGTGATAGTAAACAAAACTAAAAATAATAAGCTTGAAATTGACGATATTCCAAAACCTGAACCTAAAATCAACGAAGTAAGAATCAAAGTATTTTTTGCTGGAGTAAACAGACCTGACATACTTCAAAAAAAAGGGTTNTATCCTCCACCGACTGGGGCATCTACAAGACTTGGCCTTGAAGCCAGTGGCATTATTGAGAAAGTTGGAAAAAATGTAAAAACCCTCAGAGAAGGAGATAAGGTTTGTGGCCTTACTCCAGGTGGNGCATATGCTGATTCAGTTGTATTGCCAGCAGTCCACTGCATGCCTATTCCCAAAGGTCTAGATTTTAATCAAGCNGCNGGATTACCAGAAATATTCATGACTGCATGGGTAAATTTATTTGAACATGGAGGCCTAATAAAAGGAGAGCGAATTTTAATTCACGGAGGTAGTAGTGGNGTAGGAACAGCCGCAATACAACTTGCAAAATGGAGAAAAACCTCTATTTTTTGCAGTGTGAGAAATAAAGAAAAAGCAAAATATTGTGAGAATTTAGGTGCTGAAAGAACTATTGTTTACNCATCAGAAGACTTCGAAGAAAAAATATTAAAATATACAAATCAACTTGGTGTGAATGTAATTTTAGATATGGTAGGGGGAGAATATATTTTAAAAAACTTAAATTGCTTATCTCATCGAGGAAGACTTGTTCAAATTGCATTCCTAAAAGGAAGCAAAACAAATATTAATCTTGCACCAGTAATGCTCAAACAATTAACCATAACTGGTTCTACATTAAGATCTAGAACAGTTTTAGAAAAAGAAAGGATTGTTAATTTACTCAAACAGAATATTTGGCCCGAAATTGAATCAGGCACAATAAAAACAAAAATTTATCAAGAGTTTGATCTTGAAGACGTAGAGTTGGCCCATCAAAAAATGGAATCATCAAGTCACTGCGGAAAAATACTGCTAAAAGTTAACAAAATATAAATTAAAAAAATCTCAATAATAATGAACTTAAAAAAAGATCAACCAAATTCTATATTTGTTCACGGTGCAAAACAAAATAACTTAAAAAATATATCCTTAGAATTACCCCTTGGAAAATTAATTGTAGTAACAGGTGTGTCTGGGTCCGGAAAAAGTAGTTTAGTGTTCGATACTGTTACTGCTGAGGGCCAGAGACGATATATTGAAACATTTTCCTCATATGCTAGGCAGTTCATTGACAGGATGGATAAACCAAACGTTGATAAAGTTGATGGTGTTCCACCTGCTGTTTCAATAGAACAATCTAATCCAATTAAAAACTCTCGCTCAACTGTGGGAACAATCACTGAATTATCAGATCACTTTAAATTATTATTTGCTAAATGTTCAAAACTCCAGTGTCCTGAATGTAAAAAAGAAGTAATTGAAATGCCCGCAGCTAGAGTCGCAAAAAAAATAATAGAGCAATGTTCGGGGCTAAAAATAGCTATTACTTTTGATGTACCAGTTCCAAAATCAATTACTAATGAGGAACTTATAAATTCACTGTCGGCACAGGGTTATACAAAGCTTTTAAAAAGATCTAAAAATGAGGCTACAGTTATTACAGATCGTTTTCTAATAAATCAAAATACAGATGAATCAAGATTAATTGAATCTATTGAAAACGCTTATAAAACAGGGAATTTACATTGTGGCATTTATGATTTAGAAAAAAAACAAAAAATAAACTCTTACTCAAAAAATTTTAATTGTTCAAATTGTAATCTTACTTTCAAAAAACCTCGGCCCGCGTTATTTTCATTTAATTCTCCTATCGGTGCTTGTAAAAATTGTAAAGGCTTTGGTCGTATTATTGGTGTTGATCCTAATCTTGTAATACCTGACGAAAATAAATCTTTATCTGAAGGTGCAATTCGTCCATTTCAATCAAAGTCATATTTAAATTGTCAAAAAGAATTACTTCATCATGCAGTCCAAAATAAAATTCCAGTAAACTTACCATGGAAAAAATTATCTAAAAAAAACAAAGATTGGATTTTTAATGGTAGTCATAGTTGGACTGGGAAATGGACAAAGGAATGGTACGGTATACTTCGTTTTTTTGAAAAATTAGAGACCAAGTCCTACAAAATGCATGTCAGAGTTCTCTTGTCTCGATATAGATCTTATACACAATGCAAATCTTGCTCAGGAACGCGTCTTAAACCAGAATCNTTAAACTGGTTGATACTTGATAAAAATATTCATCAGTGGTTGTCTCAACCTATTTACGTTGTTGATCAGTGGATTGAAGAGCTAAGGAAAAAAACTTCTCAAAAAAAAGAGTTCATAAATAACAAAGAAGCTATTTATGTCATTATTAAAGAAATAAAAAACAGATTAAATTTTTGTAAGCAAGTTGGCTTGAGTTATCTGACCCTCGAAAGGCAATCTCGAACTCTTTCGGGGGGTGAAGTTCAAAGAATTAACCTGACTACTGCTTTGGGTACTTCTTTAGTAAATACTCTTTTTATACTTGATGAACCGTCAATTGGTCTTCATTCTAGAGATTTAGAAAATTTAATTAGTGTAATACTCCGACTAAGAGATGCAGGAAATACTATTTTAATTGTGGAACATGACCCTCAAGTTATTTCCGCCGCTGACCACATAATTGAACTTGGTCCTGGTCCTGGTAATAAAGGCGGTAGTATATGCTTTACAGGGTCGTATAAGGAACTTTTAACATCGAATTGCATAACAGGAAAATATCTTCGTAATGAGAAAAAAATAGCAGAACAAATTAATACAACATGTTCTAACTCCAAGCCTATAAGCAAAATTCTTTCAATTACAGGAGTNAAAACAAACAACATTAATGAAGTTGATTTCAATATTCCACTAGAGCGTATTTGTTGTATAACAGGGGTCTCAGGAAGTGGTAAATCCTCATTAATTCAAAACGTTTTATATCCATCAGTTAGTCATAAAATCGGTTTAGGGCAACGTGATCCAAAAAACTATAAAAAAATTGATGGTTATCAATTATTTAATGAAATTATTAACGTAGATCAACTCCCTATAGGAAAAACATCAAGATCCAATCCTATTTTATATATAGGAGCATTTGACGAAATTAGAAAACTATTTGCGTCCACAGAGGAGGCAAAAAAAAGAAATTATTCTCCTAGTCATTTTAGTTTTAATACTGGAAACGGAAGGTGCCCAGAATGTATGGGTAACGGGTTTGAAAGAATTGAGATGCAATTTTTATCCGANGTATTTTTAAGTTGTGAGAGATGTAACGGAAATCGATTTAGGGAAGAAATATTAGAAATAAAGTTTAAAGACAAATCTATAGCAGACATCTTGAATCAAACAGTTTCTGATGCTGTAGAATTTTTTGATGACCAAAATAAAATTCTCAAAAATCTTTCCACACTCTTGCTAGTTGGGCTTGGATACCTCAAATTGGGTCAAGCATTGACGACTTTATCAGGTGGGGAGTCTCAACGTTTAAAAATAGCCTCTCACTTATCAAAATCTCAATTATCCAAAAAAGACACGAGCGTTAATAACAAATATCGTAGTTTGTTTTTATTTGACGAACCAACTACAGGGCTTCACCTAGATGATATTAAATCTTTGCAAAATGCAATGAAAAAATTAGTTGATCAAGGGCATTCTATAATTGTAATTGAACATAGTTTAGAGTTTATAAATAATTCCGATTGGGTAATAGATCTTGGTCCTGAGGCAGGCTCAAAAGGAGGAAAAGTTATTGCGGAGGGAACACCTAATGAAATAAAACAAAATAATTTTTCACATACTGGAAAAGCATTAAAAAAATACTTCCCTAAAAATGATAAAAGGGGGGGGGACAATACCCTTAAAACACATAANAATTACTTCAATCCTCAAAAAAACTGTATAGAAATTATTAATGCTCGAGAAAACAATCTAAAAAATATTTCATTCAAAATTCCTCATAATAAACTTACCGTCATTACAGGAGTTTCTGGAAGTGGAAAATCCACAATTGCCTTTGATATTTTGTTCTCAGAAGGTCAAAGAAGATACCTAGAATCCTTAAATGCTTATGCTCGACAATTCGTTCAGCCCGGTTCCAGACCCGAAGTAGACTTGATTACGGGAATTTCTCCAACAGTTGCCATAGAACAAAGATCAAGCCGAGGCGGTAATAAAAGTACAGTTGGCACTTTAACCGAAATTCATCATTATCTTAGATTGCTGTTTGTCAAAATTGGTAAACAATTTTGCCCAAAATGCAATATTCTAATTTCTCCTTTAAGTAGGGAGGCTATTCGATCTAAGATAATCTCTGATTTTGAAGGTTCAAAGGTTTACATACTTGCTCCTTTAGTTATCGACAGAAAAGGTAGTTATAAAGAGCTAGCTTTATGGTCGATTGATCGTAATTATGCAAAGCTAAGAGTAGATGGAAAAATTNTTTCAGCAAAAAAATTTCCAAAATTNGATAGGTATAAAGAACACTGTATAGAACTTGTTATTGANGAATTAACTATTCAAAAAAAATATGAATTAAAACTCACCAAGGCCATAGAGGATGGCCTGGTTTTTGGTAAAGGTTCAATAGGGCTATTAGTCAAAAATTCCAAAAAATCCATTTTAAAAAATGATAGCAAAGACAATAATTCTGGTCTATTTCTTTTTTCCACATTAAATGCATGTGCAAAATGTGGTTCAGGNTATGCTGAGCTTGANCCTAGGTTATTTTCATACAACTCAAAAAAAGGATGGTGCAAAGTTTGTATTGGATCAGGGTTAAANTTNATTAACGATATAGAAAATACAAGCTATGCAGAAGATTTGGAATCAACTNTAACTGACGCNAATGGTATNCTGCAAAGTTGCGATAAGTGCAAAGGTGGAAGATTAAACGAAATCGCTCAATTTGTATTTATAGATCAAAAATCCATTGTGGATCTCTCTGAGTATTCGATTGAGGANTTGAAATCATGGTGTAAAANATACCTTAAAACNCTTTCTAAAAGGGAAAGTGCGATTGCAAAAGATTTAATTTCTGAAATCCTTACCCGATTGAATTTCCTTGATCAAGTTGGTTTAGGTTACCTTTCACTCAACAGATCAGCGCCAACTTTGTCAGGTGGTGAAGCACAAAGAATCAGACTTGCATCTCAACTTGGGTCTAATTTAAAGGGTGTATGTTACATACTTGATGAACCTACAATAGGACTTCACCCAAGCGATAATAGGGCACTTCTTAGGATCTTAAGATCTTTGCAGAAAAAAGGTAATACTGTTGTTGTTGTTGAACATGATGAAGAGACTATCAACATAGCTGATAATATCATTGATATCGGACCACAAGCTGGATTAAATGGAGGAAATCTCGTAGCACAAGGAAAACTAGTCGACATTATTTCCAATACAAATTCGCTAACGGGTAAATATCTAAAAAATCCAATAACAAAACAAATAAAAAAAACCAAAGATACCCCTAAATCATTTTTAAAGATTTTCGGAGCAAATGCTAATAACCTCAAAAATTTAAATGTTAAAGTCCCACTTAATAAATTATCAGTAATTACAGGAGTATCCGGAAGTGGAAAGTCAACTTTGGCTAGAAACATTTTAATAAACAATTTAAAAGCATTGTGTAGTAAGAAAACCCGTAAGAAATCATCACAATTTTCTCAACAATCATGGACAGGATGTAAAAAAATAGAAAATTGGGAGAATATTTCAAGAGTGCTTGAAGTAGATCAATCTCCTATTGGTAAAACATCAAGATCTACACCAGCTACCTACATTGGACTTTGGGATAAAATAAGATATGTTTTTTCTCAATGCAGTGAGTCAAAAATGCGAGGTTGGTCAAATTCTCATTTTTCATTTAATTCTGGAGAGGGAAAATGTCCTACATGTAAAGGTAATGGTGTTCAAAAAATAGAAATGAACTTTTTACCTAATGTATTAATTAAATGCGAGGAATGTTCCGGCAAGAGATTTACTCTTGAAACCACAAAAGTGCTTTGGAGAACAAAATCTATTTCAGATATTCTTGAAATGAATGTTGAAAATGCTCTGGGTTTTTTCTCAGCTCATCATTCGATTTCTAAATCTTTAAATTTACTTAAAGAATTAGGCTTAGGGTACTTAACCTTAGGTCAGCCAAGTTCAACTCTCTCTGGTGGTGAAGCTCAAAGAATAAAACTAGCATCTGAACTCTCTAAATCTAATGACTATACCCATACATTTTATGTCTTGGATGAGCCAACTGTTGGACTTCATATGGCAGATGTCGAGAAACTAATCAAAGCACTTAATAAACTTGTGAATTTAGGCAACACAGTAGTTGTCGTAGAGCATCAAGTTGATGTGTGGGCCGCATCAGATTGGATGATTGACCTTGGGCCGACAGGAGGAGGATTTGGTGGTGAACTCATGAATCAAGCACCACCAGATTTGATAAGAAAAACAAAAACTTCTACTGGTCATGAATTAAATAATTTCTTGATAGCTAATCGAAAAAAGTAATTTGGTGTTTAAGTTTTTGTAATTTTTCTGAAAAAAAAGCCATTCTTTCTTTTTCCTGAGTTACTATTTTTTCGGGAGCTTTATCTAAAAAATTTTTGTTAGATAACTTGTTTTGGGCCTTATTTATTTCTAATTGAAATTTATCAATTTCTTTTCTAATTCTGATTTTTTCGGACTCAGGATCAACAGTAACTTTTAAGATTAATTTGAAGTCGCCAACTAATTTAGATGGGGAATTCTCAAACTCTTTTGGTAAATAATCCAATATTTTTACTTCACTTATTTTTGCTAAAGACTTTATGGCCCTAATTAATTCATTTTGTTCAATACCATCAGATTCAAAGTCTAAAATCTTTTCTGTTTCACCGTTCAACTTATTTGTTTCTAATATAATCAGCGGAACTCTTTCACTAGGTGATAATTTCATTTCTGAACGTAAAGTTCTAATTGAGGAAATCAGTTCTTTCAACTCTTTAATTACAGCTTGAGCTGAAAAATCAAGTTTTGAATCATCATATTCTGGAAAGGTAGACAACATTATCGAATCAAATTCATTGTTTTGTAATTTTTTGGATTTGTGGGCTAAGGGGGCAACTGATTGCCATAATTCCTCAGTAATAAAAGGTATGAAAGGATGTGACAGTCGAAGTATTGTTTCTAGAGTCCTTAGCATTGTTCTTCTAGTTGCTCTTTTTCTATTTTCNGGNTTTGTATTTAATTGTGTCTTAGCAAACTCTAAATACCAATCACAGAATTCATTCCAAACAAACTCATANAATTCTTTCGCAGCAAGATCAAATCTATACTTTAATAAAAGCTCATCAATTTTTTTTAATGAAAGCTGTAAGCGAGTCACCAACCACCTATCTGCTACACTAAAAAATAAATATCCATCAGGCCCACAATCTCCCGAGCATTTNGTTAATCCGTTATCTTGATTTTGACAATTCAACAAAACAAAACGACTTGCATTTCTTAATTTATTACAAAAATTTCCATAACCTTCACATCTAGACATATCAAAGTTAATATCTCTTCCAGGGCTTGCTAAATTCGCAAATGTAAAACGAAGGGCATCTGTCCCAAAAGAGCGAATACCTTCAGGAAATTCTTGTCTGGTTTTTTTTTCAATTTCTTTTGCTTGTTTCGGATTCATTAATCCGAAACAACGTTTTTCAACTAAATCCTGCAAGCTAATTCCATCAATAAGATCTATTGGATCAAGTGTATTTCCTCGACTTTTACTCATTTTATTACCTTCAGAGTCTCTTACTAAAGCATGAATGTAAACATTTTTAAAAGGAACTTTATTGCAAAAATGACTTGTCATCATGACCATTCGTGCAACCCAGAAAAAAATAATATCAAATCCGGTGACTAGTACATCAGAAGGCAAAAATGATTTTAGTTCAGTACATAATTTTGGACTATTAGAATCCTCATTCCAAAAATCCTCATTATGGATTAGGCTTGAAAAAGGAATCAAAGCAGAGGAAAACCATGTATCAAGAACATCCGGGTCTCTGACAATAAGACCATCCCAACCTTGAGCNTTGGCTTCACGCTCAGCNTCGCCTTGGNTCAAAGCAACAAAAATAGTCCCATCAAAAATTGGTTTACCATTTTCATCGGACTTATACCATGCCGGAATTTGGTGACCCCACCAAAGTTGTCTTGAGATACACCAGTCTTGTAAGTTTTCAAGCCAATTTTCATATGTTGAATCCCATATTTTGGGAAAAAGTTTCAAATGGCCAGACCTAAGCATTTCAAGACCTTGCTGCGCTAAACTTTTTCCGTTTTTTTTATAGCCCGATGTTGCAGGTTTGTTCATTGCAACAAACCATTGATCGGTTAACATTGGTTCAATTATGGTTCCACTTCTATCGCCTCTTTTTATGGATAAAATGTGAGGTTTCTTCCCCTCAAGTAAGTTTAATTTTTCTAAATCCTCTAATATTTTTTTTCTGGCTTCAAACCTATCTAAATCTCTGTAATTTTCAGGACCATTACTATTTATCTTAGCATCCAAAGAAAAAATGTTGACCCTAGGAAGGTTATGTCGCTGACCCATNTCATAATCATTAAAATCATGNGCTGGTGTAATTTTTACACANCCTGTTCCAAAATCCATATCTACATTCTCGTCAGAAATTACTGGAATAATGCGATTTGTTAAAGGGACTTTTAGCGTCTGTCCAATAAATTTAGCGTAACGTTCATCATTAGGATGAACCGCAACTGCTACATCACCAAAAAGTGTTTCCGGTCGCGTAGTTGCAACGACTAAACAATTAATTTGATTATCATATTGAGAATTTTTGGAAGACAAATCATTACCATCTCGCAAAATTGGATAACGAATATTCCACATGAATCCACTCTCTTCTGCACTTACCACTTCCAAGTCTGATACAGCAGTCATCAAAACTGGATCCCAATTNACAAGTCTCTTCCCCTTATAAATCAAGTTTTGTTTATAGAGTTCCACAAATACCTTTGCAACAACTTTGGATCTATTTGAGTCCATAGTGAAATATTCTTTAGACCAATCACAACTTGATCCAAGCCGTCTCATTTGCTTAGTAATTGTTGTTCCAGATTTTTCTTTCCACCTCCAAACTTCNTCAAGAAAAGCCGACCTTCCTATTTCAAATCTGGACTTACCATCTTTTGANAATTGTCTTTCTACAACCATTTGAGTTGCTATTCCAGCATGATCTGTCCCAGGTAACCACAAAGTTCTTTTTTTCTTCATTCTTTGCCATCGGGTTAAAATATCCATTAGACTTTGATTAAAAGCATGGCCCATATGTAACGTACCAGTAACATTTGGTGGCGGTAACTGAATACAGAATGATCCTTGTTGTGAAGTATTTACTGCGGAGGTTTTATATAGTCCCTTAGACTCCCATTTAGAAGCCCATGATAATTCTATTTCTTTAAGTGTTAAATTTTTCTTTAGATTCACTACTTTTCGCTAATATTGTGATTGTGGATTCGATATCCACGGTTTTTATAAAAGGTGTACTTCTCTCTTGCAGGCAATTTTTCACTTTCATCTGAGCCAACTACTTCAACAACCCTGTCAAATGAACTAAATACTTCACAAATCTTATCATCTAAATTTAATAACAAATTAGGTCGCCTAGGTGAACTTGGTATCCACGGATTAGCAGATAAAACAATTGGTGTAACTTGCTCTAGTGAGTCTCCAACAAAAACGTTAGGCAAAAAATCAGTACTTGAAAAGGAATAAAGAAGTCCACCGAAAAAAGATAATTTTGATTTTTCAGGGCAATAAACAACTATCGGTTCCTTTGAGTCAGCCTTAGAGTCATGAATTACTTTTCTTATAACCCTACAGGAAAATATAAGCCGATTTGTTACGTTGAAATAAAAGTCAATTCTCGTCAATCTAGCTGATTACTTAAAAAATTAAATAGTAAAGGAACTGGTCTGCCAGTAGATGATTTAGAAGCACCACTTTCCCAAGCTGTTCCTGCAATATCTAGATGTGCCCATTTATAAGATTTTGCGAATCTCCACAAGAAACATGCAGCTGTAATGCTACCNGCAGTNCGTCCCCCTATATTTGCCANATCAGCNAAAGGAGATTTTAATAAATCTTGATAATCATCCTGCAGNGGCAGACGCCACGCAGGATCTAATGAATCTGTTCCTGAGGCAAGTAATCTTTCTGCTAAATCATCATCAGAGGAATATAAACCGGTGTTTATATTTCCNAGAGCAACTACACACGCTCCAGTGAGAGTAGCCACGTCAATTACAAATTCAGGTTTAAATTTTTCAGCATAAGTAAGAGCATCACATAAAATTAATCTCCCCTCCGCATCCGTATTGAGAATTTCAATAGTTTTTCCAGACATTGATTTGACAATATCTCCTGGTCTCGTAGCAGTTGAGCTAGGCATATTTTCACAAGTTGCCACAAGTCCAATTATATTTTTTTTGATTCCTGCTAAAGCAACTGCCTTGATTAAACCCAAAACCGTTGCTGCACCACACATATCATATTTCATTTCATCCATAGCGGCAGAGGGTTTAATCGAAATTCCACCAGAGTCAAAAGTAATTCCTTTTCCAACAATCACAACTGGGGGTTCTTTAGATTTACCACCGTTGTGTTGTAATGTAATCATATAAGGTGGTTGAGCAGAACCTTGAGCTACAGCTAAGAAAGAACCCATACCTAATTTCTCAAGTCCNTTTTTGTCTAAGATTTCGCACTTTAGTCTGAATTGTTTAGAAATAGATTTCGCTACATTGACCAAATATGAGGGGGTACAAACATTTGCTGGCAAATTCCCCAAATCTCTACTCAATTCTAATCCATCTGCGAGTGCATTTGCCTCTGCTATTGAAGACGCTGCATCTGTAGGTCTCATGTCCCCTGGAAGTAACATTTCAACAGATTTAATTNCACAATAATTTTCTGGTTTAGATGTTTTGGATGATTTAGGCGAAAGTTTATTTGTTTTATCTTCACCACTTGATTCTTTTGGCGATTTAAATCTATCAAAACGATATAGAGTCTCTCGTATAGCAAGCAAATGAGTTTTAAGTCTCCAAACTCCTGTTTTNTCTTTAACGTTGATTTCTGTTAGAAAAGAGGCAACTTTTTTTACCCCTTTAAGAGTTATCATCTCTTTAGTAGCTTTTTTTACAATATCCTTAAATACCTTTGCATCAAAGGCTTCTTTTTTTCCACACCCAACAAGTAAAGCTCTCAAAGAAGGGATACCGGACAAATCTCTAATCAAAAAAGAAGATCCTGCTCTGGCATCAAAATCGCCTGATTTTATTATTTTAGTAATGGCCCCATTTGAAGATTTATCAAGTATTCTTGCCGGTTGAGTAAGCTCAACTCCCTTGTTAGTGGAGAAAAGCCCAACCCAAACACAGTCGGATGAAGCCCTATCTACAGGTTTATTACTAGCTAAAAAGTTAATATTTTCTCTAAATTCCCCAAAATCCTTAATTTCTTTAGCATCTTTTAAAGAATTATTTGTAGCACTAGTTACGGTCATGACAGAATACCTTTTAATTAACAAAAATTTACATTATAAAGACAGTGATATTTGAAAAATCTATCTTGAGTGAATTGCGTTCAGTCGCCGGTATGACATTTGCGTGTCTTTTAACGGTTGTAATCACAATGGCACTAGTCAGGACTCTCGGTAACGCTGCCTCTGGTCAATTGGAGGCTCAACTAGTTATACCTCTAATTGGTTTTTCAACAATAAGTTCAATATCTACTATTGTAACTCTAACTGCCTTTCTATCGGTATTTATAGTTTTATCCAGACAATGCCGAGATAATGAAATGGTTATATGGTTTGGTTCTGGCAAAAACTTGACTTCCTTCATACCTGTAGTTTGGAGATTTTCCTATCCTTTTATAATTATAACAACTTTAATGTCGTTACTTGCAACACCGTGGGCTAGAAATCAAGCTGACGAACTAAGACAACAGTCATTGTCCGAGAGAAACTTGACAGAAATAGCACCAGGTACTTTCAGTGAATTCTCAGGCGGTAAAAAGATTATTTTCATAGAACAAACAGACAAAGAGTCATCAAATTTAGGACTTGTTTTTATTTCTGTAACTGAAAAAAATGGGGAAGAAACGATTGTGATTGGCTCAAGGGGTAAATTGGTATTTGATCCAGACAAATTACCATGGATTTATTTAGAGAGTGGCTCAAGAACAGATATTAAACTTGTTGAGTCACCTTCCGAAATTAGGAGTACAGAGTTCAACAATTATCAAATGCGAATAGACGCAACACCAAAATCTACTACCTACAGGGAAAGAGTAAGAAGCTCTTCAACATGGAATTTGTTCCAAAGAAAGTCTCCTTCAGATTTGGGTGAACTTTCTTTTAGAATTGGAACTATCTTGCTTTGCATGTTTTTACCATTTCTCTCAATTCCTCTCGCAAATTTCAATACGAGGCAAGGAAGACTGCTTCATGTTTTTGGTGCCATTCTAATTTTTATAGCATTCAACAATTTACTAGGAATACTTCAGGCTCTGATTGCACGAGAACAAATAAACTTTTATTTTGGAATGATTTGTTTACCATCAGTAATTTTTATTATAAGTATTTTTTTGTTTTACCTGAAAATGTATTTTAGAAAAAATCTCATTAAAATAATACTTAACAAGATCACTAGTTAGTATGAATTTAACAACAAAATACTTAGCCAAAGTTGTATTGGAAAAAATCATAATTACCTTGTTAGGTTTCACTTTACTTTTTACATTCTTTAATTTTATTGCCGAACTAGATGAGATTGGTAAAGGAACATTTTTTATCACTACAATTTTTTCTTTTGTCGTTTTAAAGATCCCAAACGTTACATATGAAATTATTCCAATTGCAACACTCATAGGAAGTCTTTGGGCATTCTCCGAATTAGCTTCAACATCTGAATTTACAGCTTTTAGGGTTGGCGGTTTATCTCCTAATAAGGCCCTGATAATTGTTTTTATTATTGGGTTACCTCTAACGCTATTCACTTTATTTTTATCAGAGGTCTTAATTCCTACTTCAGAAGAGTATTCCCGAAATTGGGGGGGGGTAGTTATAAAAAATCAATCCACTAGTAATTTTAAATCGGGATTTTGGATACGTGATAGATTCCCTTCCCCTAGAAAAAATAGCAACAATACAGTTAAAGAAAGAATTTTGAATATTAAAACGATCAACACTGATAAATCACTAATAGATATTAAAATTTATGACTTTGACAAAAATTCGAAACTCATTTCTGTTACCTCAGCAAATTATGGAAATTTTGAAGTGAGTAANACAAAANACTTCAAAAAAACTGCAACACAGTCAAAAATCAAAAATTTAAATTATTGGAATCTAAAATCTGCTAAAGTTTTAGTACTCAATAACGAAGGTAGTGTTAAGTTAGATACATATTCGCATTTAAGCATTAATACTAAATTATCATCAAAAACCATTGAAGCTCTTACTGTAAAACCCGATAAAATGTCAGCAACTGAGCTTTCATCCTTTATAAATTATCTCGATTCTGGTAAGCAAAAAACAAATCGATATGAAATAGCCTACTGGAAAAAAGTTTTTTATCCATTGTTATTATGGATAATGATATTTATTGCTTTACCAGCTGCATATATACATTCTCGAAAAGGTTCTATAGGNTTTAAAATATTTATGGGAATGATAGTCGGTATAACCTTCCATCTTGGAAATAGTTTGTTCTCACACTTGGGACTATTAAATACGTGGCCGCCTATAACAGTAGCTTTTGTACCGAGTTTTTTAGCGTTGATTTTTGGTGTGTTTGTTTTTTCATGGGCACAAAAAAATAGCATTTGATAAATAGGATGANTTAATACTAAGACATGACACTACACTTCACATTAAACTCATCAAGCGACTTGTATAAAATCGAAGCAAATGAAACTTTACTGCAAGCAGCTTTGAAACAAGGATTGGTTTTACCCTATGGATGCAAGAATGGGGCTTGTGGGTCCTGCAAAGCGACAATTCTTGATGGAGAAGTTGACTATGGCGATCACCACCCAAAAGCTTTGTCTATGAGTGAACAAAAAGATAAAAAAGTTTTGCTATGTACTGCCAAAGCTTTAACTAATTTAAAAATACAAGCCACATTAATTTCCAGACCAGGGATGATTACACCAAAAAAATTACCCTGTAGAGTTGAAAGTATNCAAAAAAAAGCCGAAGACATTGCTATTGTTAAACTCAAACTGCCATCAAGTGACAGGTTTACTTTCCTTGCAGGTCAATATGTNGATATTTTACTTAAAGACGGCAAAAGACGCAGTTATTCAATGGCGAACGCCCCAAACAACGATAATTTAATAGAACTTCACATTAGGCACACCCCTGGTGGAGCATTCACAGATGCTATTTTCGGTGATGGTACTCCTTCGATTAACGCCATAAAAGAAAAAGATATCTTGCGCCTTGAAGGACCTCTTGGTACTTTCTTTTTGAGAGAGGACTCATCAAGGCCAATAATTTTTTTAGCAAGTGGAACTGGATTTGCTCCCATAAAAGCAGTTATNGAAAGTGCNATAAGCAAAGGGATTGAAAGAGAAATGAATTTATTTTGGGGGGTCAGAACGCCAGNCGAACTTTACATGAGTGAGTTAGCGTTGAGTTGGGCAAAAAAAATAGATAATTTTAAATACACACCAGTAATCAGTGATGAAATTGCCAAAAAAAACTGGGGAGGTGAAATTGGATTAGTTCATAACGCTGTTATTTCCAAATTTCCTAATATGAGAAATTATTCAGTTTATTCTTGTGGAGCGCCAATAATGGTGCAGTCGGCACACAAAGATTTTGTAGAAAAATGCAACTTACCGGAAGAACAGTTTTTTTCTGACGCATTCACCACCGCCGCTGATACTGCTAAATTGAAATAATCACTCAGTTTCATCAACACAAATGTTATTTTTTTTTAATTATGAAATAAAATTTAGACTCTCTTTGCTCTCTTGAAATTAACTCATGTCCTGTGTGTTCACAAAAATATTTAAAATCATTATAAGAACCCGAGTCTGTGGAAGTAACAGAGATAAGTTGACCAGATTGCATGTCACCAAGCTTTTTTTTTGTTTTTAAAATTGGTAAAGGGCAGTTTAAACCACTTAAATCCAAGTTTAACGAGATTGGTAAGTCTTTATTTACGCTCATTTCATTTAACTCCAATACAATTTTTTTAAAATAGTTTCAAAATTTTCAATTATCTCGTTAAGTCCCTCAGTTTTTGTTCCTCCTGCTTGAGCCAGATCATCTCTACCTCCTCCTTTTCCGTCAATTTTAGGAGCAATTTCGGAGACAATTGAAGACGCCCGATATTTTTTTGAAAGATCCTTGCTAACACCAACAATTAAATGGATTTTTTCATTATCTAAGGTTGATAAAACCACAATCACTGGGGATATTTTTGATTTAACATAATCAACTAGTTTCCTGAGTACTTTGGTGTCCACCTGTTCAATATTTTTAGCAACTATATTAATTTCATTAAATTGCTTAGGTTCTTTAATCAATGAATCTCTAATAAATGAGATCCATTTTTGTTGAACAAACTCAACTTGTTGCTCTAATTTTTTGTTTGACTCTAATAAGTCAATGACCCTTTCATGAAGTTTTTTTACTGGTGTTTTTGTGATGCTTGAAACTTGTTTTACTAATTCATCTGTTTCTTGGATGTAAGCAAATGCATTTTTTCCAGTAACAGCTTCAACTCTTCTAACACCGCTTGATACACCAGTTTCATTCACAATTTTAAAAAAACCAATATCTCCAGTCCTACCAACGTGAGTTCCACCACATAACTCCTTAGAAGACCCAATTGTTAAAACCCTTACCTCATCGCTATATTTCTCACCAAAGAGAGCAACAGCACCGGATTTCAATGCATCCGCATATTCCATCAAATTTGCACTTGTTTTAGAGTTTTCTAATATTTCGTCATTAACAATATTTTCCACTTTTCTTATTTGTTCATTAGTTAGAATATTAGGATGTGAGAAATCAAAGCGAGTTCTTCCAGAATTAACTAACGACCCTTTTTGTTGAACATGATCTCCTAATGTTTTTTTTAAGGCCAAATGGAGCAAATGCGTTGCTGAATGATTTCGTTTAATATTTGCCCTATTTTCCTCATCAATTTGTAAATTACCAGACTGATTAACTTTAATTTCTCCAGATTCTATGAATCCATGATGAAGATAGACATTATTTGTCATTTTAGTAGTGTTAGTAATTTTAACGTTAGCACTATCTGTTTTTAAATTTCCAATGTCTCCAACTTGTCCGCCTGATTCTGCATAAAAACAAGACTGAGACAAAGTCAAAAAAACAGACTCTCCTTTAACGGCATTTTCAACAAGCTGATTATTTTTAAAAATTGATATTACAGTCCCTTCAGTGCGTGAAGTATCATAACCAACAAAATTTGTTTCAGGATCCGAGCATTCAAAGGTTTCAGCAAATTTAAATTTATTAGAGGTTCTTGCTTTTTCTTTTTGAATACTCATTTCTCTCTCAAAACCTAACTGATCTAGATTGAAACCTTTCTCTCTACAAATATCTGCTGTCAAATCCACAGGAAACCCATAAGTGTCATAAAGCAAAAAAGCGGTTTTTCCATCAAGTAAATTGCCTTTTGCATTATTTAAAACATTGTCCAATAATTCAATTCCTCTATTTAAAGTTTCATTAAACTTTTCCTCTTCCTCTAAAAGATAACTGGCGATTACCTCCTTTTTTTCTTGTAGTTCTGAAAACCCATTTCCCATCAAATGGCATAAGTCATCTACAAGTAAAGAAAAAAAGGGCTTTTTTTGTCCCAACTTATTTCCATGACGTAAGGCTCTTCTTATTATTCTTCTCAAAACATAGCCTCTTCCCTCACTTGAAGGAAACACACCATCGAGCATTAAAAAACAACTAGCTCT
>NHFB01000007.1 GCA_002170285.1 Betaproteobacteria bacterium TMED100 | reverse complement strand
AAGGGTACTCTGGGGATAACAGGCTGATACCGCCCAAGAGTTCATATCGACGGCGGTGTTTGGCACCTCGATGTCGGCTCATCTCATCCTGGGGCTGTAGCCGGTCCCAAGGGTATGGCTGTTCGCCATTTAAAGAGGTACGTGAGCTGGGTTCAGAACGTCGTGAGACAGTTCGGTCCCTATCTGCCGTGCGCGTTGGAAGTTTGAGGAAGCCTGCTCCTAGTACGAGAGGACCGGAGTGGACGCACCTCTGGTGTACCTGTTGTCACGCCAGTGGCATTGCAGGGTAGCTAAGTGCGGAAGAGATAACCGCTGAAGGCATCTAAGCGGGAAACTCGTTCCAAGATTAGACTTCCCGGGGGCTTGACCCCCCTTAAGGGTCGTTCAAGACTAGGACGTTGATAGGCCGGATGTGTAAGTACAGTAATGTACTAAGCTAACCGGTACTAATTGCCCGTGAGGCTTGACCCTATTACACTGTTGATTCGCTTTATTGCTTGGTATTTTCAGAGTGTCATGTTTTAAATAATCACTACTTAGAAGATCTTTTTTTTAAAAACAAAGTTTATGCCTGACGACAATTGCGAGGTGGAACCACCCTTTCCCATCCCGAACAGGACCGTGAAACGCCTTTGCGCCGATGATAGTGATCATTCGATTGTGAAAGTAGGAAATCGTCAGGCTCCTTTTAATTCCGTTAGGACTTATATAATCAGCCTATTTTGTAAATCAGTTTACTGACTCAAATTTTTTTCATAGTAAGCGTTGTTGATAAACCCCGCTTATATGAGACTATTTCAACTTTTCCGCCGTTTTCCTTAACAAAATCAGATCCAACAATATCTTTGTCTTGATAGTCTCCTCCTTTAACAAGACAGTAAGGTTTGAGTTTTTTTATTAAGTTCTCAGGGGTTTTCTCCTTAAACGTAATAATAAAATCAATAAACTTTAGTGATTTAAGAACCTCTATTCGATTTTTAACGTAATTAACAGGTCGTGACTCACCTTTTAAAGTCCTGACCGATTTGTCACTATTTATCCCAACCAGTAACAAATCGCCAAATTTTCGACATTCCTTAAATAGGTGAACATGGCCTGCATGTAAAATATCAAANCAACCATTTGTAAAGACCAGTTTCTTATTATTTTTTTTCAAATAGCCGACCAAAGCCTTAATTTCAAGATCGCTTGAAATAATTTTTTTGGCAATTATTTTATTTATAATTTCTTCCTTGTCATTGGAGCTTTGGTATCTGGNCTGATTTTTAGGCGAATTTTCAAAAAGATCTTTTAATTCCAATAAATCAACACTTGCTGTTCCAAATTTACCAACAACAATACCAGCAGAACTATTAGCTATTTTGACAGAATCAAGAATTGAAAATTTCGATAAATATGCTGCAACCACTGTTGCAAGTACTGTGTCGCCAGCTCCGGTAACATCAAAAACCTCTCTAGAGTTCTGGGCCGGTATATCAATTGGCATATTTTCTTCNGNAAAAAGAGTCATTCCCGAACTTCCTTTTGTAATCAGAAGATTATCAATTTTGAGTAATTTTTTTAACTTTTTTGCCTTAGAGTTAAATTCATCTTTTGTTGTTGACATACCAACAATATTCTCAAATTCTTTTATGTTGGGCTTTAAAAAATTAGCACCTTCGTAGATGGCAAATTCATCACCCTTAGGATCAACAAAAACTGGAATTTTGTGTTTTTTTGCACTTTTAACTAAACGTTTGCAATGCTCCAATACCCCCTTTTTGTAATCTGAAAAAATTGCAGCTGAATATGTATCAGATTTGGCTTCTTTTTCAAATTTTTTTAATAATTCAGAGTAGTCTTTTTTTTGGAAATTTAGTTTGGGGTTTTGTGACTCGTAGTCCAGTCTCAATATTTGATGGTGNTGGCTTATTATTCTGTGTTTTTGTACAGTTGTTAAATTTGGACTCTTGATAAAAATACAGTTAATGTTGTGAGAAGANAGAAGTTGTTGAATTTCGCGTGCTGATTTATCATCTCCAACCATACTAAGTAAGGTTACTTGTAAACCTAGTGTTGCAAGATTTACTGCGACATTAGCAGCACCGCCTGCCTTAAACTCTGTTTTGGTTACTCTTACTATTGGTACTGGTGCCTCGGGAGAAATTCTATCTGTGAACCCAGATATATAAACGTCTTTCATGATGTCGCCAACAACCAAGACATTGGCACTAGAAGTAAAAATGACTTTAACCCTCTATTCCAAGATTAGTCTCTATTGTTCTACAAATAACTTGCCCNATAAAAATATGTGCTTCTTGAATTCGAGCAGTTTCCTTTGTTGCACTAACTAAAATAGATTTGTCACAGTGGTCTAAAAGTTGGCCACCAGTACCACCCAGAAGCCCAAATGATTTAACTCCGATTTCTTTTGATTTTTTTACACAATTAATCACATTTTCAGAATCACCACTCGTTGAAATTGCAAATAAAATATCACCTTTNTTAGCAAGCCCCTCAAGTTGTCTTGAAAAAATGTTTTCATAACCAAAGTCATTTGCAATGCAACTTATGGCGGTAGTGTCAGCTGTCAGGGATAGTGCTGCTAAAGGCCGTCTATTATTTTTAAATCTTCCAATTAACTCAGTGGCCAAATGTTGACTATCCGAGGCAGAGCCACCATTGCCACAAAAAAAAATTTTATTGCCTTCATCTATTGCTTGTGAACATTGATTGGCAACTGCATATATATCTTTTAATAAAATTTTTAAAGACTCCATAACTCTTAGATGCTCTAAAAGCTCTTGTGCTAATCTATCGGTGCTCATTCTAAAGGTTCCCATTATCTGGATTTGGGATATCTAAACTTCCCATTGACTTTGGGTAGGTGACAACTCCCCATGGCATTTTTTGGTTAGAAAATCTTTTTTTTAACTTTCCAGTTTCATAATTAATTACAAGGATTTCATTACTTCTTCCACAAGCGACAACAATATGTTGTTCATCTGGCGTAAAAGAGAAATGCCAACATCTATTTCCGGTAGGGATTTTTCTAATTGATTTTAATGACGAGGAATCAAAGATTTCAATTGCTTGACCACCTGATAAAGCGACTAAGATAAATTTTCCATTAGTTGAAAAAGCGATGCCATAAGGAACTAAACCAGTCTCAACGTCATCAACAATTCTAAATTCACTGTTGACCTTTAACAGTCTATTTCCATACTCAATTGTGGAAACATAGAAGTTTTCTTTTGGAGACCGCTTAATTCCTCTGGGGCGATGACCGAAATCGGAGGTGTCAATTTTTTTGATTAGCTTGCCTGAAGATATTTCGTGCACAGATAAATTTTCATCTGCCTCGTTCGTAACAATGATATTTGAATGGTCAAAAGAAAACTCAATTCCTTCGGTTTCCATTCCGCCCTGAATCTCTGATATTTTTTNACCAAGATCTAAATCTACTATCGCTACTCTTGCAGGCTGCTCATTTTCCTCCTCTCTTTTTTGTTGAAGTTTATTGGCTTCCTCGGAACCGGGTTTTGGAGGAGGCCCTCCTATAGCAGCAGGTTCAAAAGAAACAAAAGCCCTGTTACCTTTTACTCTTACAAATTCGGGATTCTCTCCGATAGGAATACGCTTAATAATTTCAAAATTGCTTGTATTTACGAGAGCCAAATCATTAGAGTCCCTGACTGCCACAACTAGTGTGCTACCGTCATCAGTAATTCCCAAGCCTCTAGCTCCAAGACCAACATCTATTTCATCAACAATATCAAAATCCTCTAATGATAGAACTTGTATCTTGCCTTTTTGATTTGTGATGTATGCGAAGGAATTTTCAGCCTTAGATAAATTATTAGAGCAACCTACTGTTAAAAAAGCTAATATNAATGNAAAGAAACATTTTTTCATTTTAAAAGAAAAACCATTTTGAATCATTTCGTACTCCATGTGCGGTTAAGAACTCCTCTTCTAGAACTAGGGCTTAATGACTAATAACAATGTTATGAAAAATGAATATACTAAAATAGCAATTATTTTACATTGGTTGCTTGCTTGTCTGCTGGTTTTTCAACTTTGTTTAGGTATTTTTATGGTGGATATTGCGAAAGGTCCTGATAGCACAAGAGCTATGTGGTTTAATTTTCATAAATCTTTGGGAACAATATTATCTTTGCTAATTATTTTTAGGCTTATTTGGAGAATAAAGAATCCACCTCCTCAGTTACCGGTTTCGGTTATAGGTTGGAAGAAATTAATTTCTCATGCGAATCATTTTTTTTTATATATATGCATGATTATCATGCCTGTCTCAGGAATAGTAGGCTCTATTTNTTCAAAATACCCCATAAAACTTTTCGGGTTNCAATTGCCCAGATTGGCAGAANCTGATGAGGTCATAAAGTCATTCACATCTGATTTNCATCAGTATTTTGCATATGCTTTTATTGCTCTAATTACAATTCATATACTTGCCGCTTTAAAACANTTGTTTATCGACTGTGACGAAGTCTTTGGTCGCATGATGCTCAGGGGAAAGTAAAAATTGCAGTGAATTAATAAACTATTTACAGTTTTAATAATCACTGAACTTGCAAATTAAATTTTTACTATAAATAGAAATTGAAAAATTATGATTAATACCTTTGGTTTAAAGAAAAACCAATAACACTAGGGTTACCTCCTGTTTTAGCTGACCTGATATCGTAAGGTATTGCTTCTAGAGAAAATTTAGATTTACCAAAATTTTGGATTTCTCCTGCAAAAAAATAAATAGAAGTTTTTTTTGATAGAGGTTTTTTTAATGCGATACCCCATTGACTAGCAAAATAGTAATGTTGAGTGTAGGAGTCATCATATGGACTTTTCTCCAAGGATTTTATTCTTGGGCTTGCAAACGAAAAGAAAACAGAGGAGTTTCCGTGAAAATAGGGCAAGATTTTTTTTAGTGGAAGTCCCATGCCAACGTAGAAGCATTCACTTTTGATGTTTCTTTGATTGAGCAAAAAAATTTGTCTACCAGGGCTTCTTCTGAGATATCCTGCATAAAAATCTACTTGATTAAAGGAGTATTTGACGACGGACAAAAAAGAATTGTTTTCCGCTCTTAAAGGAGTTTTTTTTTCGCTTTGAAAACCAGTTTTGATTGAAAAGGGATTTTTATCCCATCTAAAACTTGCCCCCCAAGAATTATAAGGTATTTTATCGTGAGTAATATTGAATGGAGAGTACTCATTATTCAGCGGTTTGTTACCAGGTATGTACATTAATCTTAAAAGTACCAATTCTTGCTGACGTTTAATTTTGGCTATTATTTTCACCATTTTGTTATAAAACATTGAATACATAGCGAAGCCAGTGGGATTTCCAATAAGGTTTTGCCTCATGGGGTCATATAAATATAGTCGATCATGCAAAACACTTCTTTGTCTCCCGACCCTAATTGAGAATTCACCTTGATAACCAATTTCATTTAAAAATTCTTTATATTTAACGCCTGCAAATGTTGCTGAGTTGTAGGACGACTCCATTCCATAGTTTGATCCGTCGTCTAAAGTCATAAAAGTTTCTATTAAAAACTCCAGGCTGAATCGATCATAAATTAACTCACTACCCCTCACCCCTAGCCTTGCGGCGGTTCCTGTACCAGAAGTCAATGAAATACTATTTAATTCGCCATTGTTCACTAAGGAAACTCCTGAATCAAAAATTCCATACGCTCTAACTTCGGCATTGACACTGAAACACTGCACAGAAAAAAAAAACAANAGTGTTGAAATGATTTTAAAACAAATATTTTTTGCTAACACATTGATATTAATATAAAATTTGAAAAAAGATCGGGCAACTATCAGTTGTTACGGAATAGATATTACTTGTTACGTAATAGATATTACTTAATAGTACCTTCGATTAATAGAAAAAAACCTNCNCNTAACATAAATTAAAAAGGCTCAGTTATAAAGAAATTGAAATTAAAGTTTGAAAAAAAAACAAAATAAGAAAATTGACATAAAAACAGGTTTTAACCCTCTACATTTACAATAACGTTGCAAAAAAAATACATATTTAGCTCAGCAATATATAGATTTACACAAGAAATAGGAAACTTTGTAGAAAAGTTGTAACATTTAGTCAAGGTTTTTTAAAAAAATTTATTACGAACGTCTGGAGAATTTAATGAATAAGAATAAGCTAACAGCAGCTTTACAAAAGAAGGCTCTTGCGGCTGCCGTTATGGTCGCCGTGTCCGGATCAGCATTTGCTGATGTAACTATCTACGGAATAGTAGATTTAGCCATTAATGGAAATAGTGAGGACAACGACGTATTGCGCGTTGACGGTGGTGAAGGTACAGCCATTGAACTTCCATCAATATGGGGTATCAAAGGTTCTGAAGATTTGGGTGGCGGTTTAACCGCATCTTTTGCCTTGGAATCTGATTTGGATTCTTCTACTGGTGGAACAAATCGTGGCGGTACATCTCTTTCTGACAACGGTGCTCGTTTCTGGGCTCGTCAGTCTAATGTTTCGCTTTCCAACGATATGGGTTCGGTAACTCTTGGTCGTATTTACAGCCCNGCAATTCTTGCTGCAGCTGCAGTTGACCCAAGANNTTTATTCGAGAGCCAGTCTGGACTTCTACAATTTTTAAGTATCGCAGGTTCATATGATACAGCTGCAAANACAGCTCTTGGTGCTGCCGCAGGTGTTAATGGAACAACAAATACAAATACTCACGTTGACGTGTTTATGTCTAATGCGCTAAACGTAAAATTCACACCAGGTCCATTGAGCGTCAATTTGGCATATGGTTTTGGTGAGCAGGCAGGTGATACAGGTGCTGGATCAAACTTTCATGCTGGTGTTACATACAGCGAAAATGGATTAACCGTCTCTGGCAATTACGTCAGTAACAAAGGTTTAAGTACAGTTGATGATTCTTACGGTGAAAACCAAAAGATGATGATTGGTGCTAAGTACAAGATGGATGCCATTACTTTAGCTGGAATGTACATGAAAGGCGAAGCAAACAGCGTAACAACAGGTGCACAAGCTACTGATAACGAAGGAATGACTGTAGGTGTTACATTTACTCAAGGTTCTAACGAGTTTGATGTTGCGTATTACTCTACCAAAAACGAGAATACTGGTGTTACCGACAACGAGAATGATGAAATAATTCTTGCATATCGTAACAACCTAACTAGCCGTACAACTTTGTATGCGAAGCTTTGTAGTTCAGACAGAGGTGCTAATGCTCCGCTAGGTGCTTGTGGTGGCGCTACTGGCGAAAACGATACATATTACGGTTTTGGAATGTTTCACAAGTTTTAATAAAATAGTAATTATTTACAAGGATTTGAATTACGTATAGTTATTTAATTTCTATTGTATTTTAAAAGTCAGGCTAAAGTTTAGCCTGACTTTTTTTTGTGATTTTACAAGACTAACGATGAGTATTTTGAAAATTTAGCAGTAAAAATGACCTTAAAATCACATTTATATTTACTTAAGTAATATCTTGAATCAAGATTTTATGTATTCAAGTTCAACTTTGAATATTAATGGACTGATTCTTAAAGATTTAATGACTAAAACTTAAAAAGTTTAATAACTATTGAAACTGTATATTCTTAAATTAATTTAGTTACGACTAGGCTTGTTACGTGGTTATTTCTACAAATCAATAAAAAAAACCACCCACAAGCCAAGCGTGGGTGGTCAATAGAGGAGTTCCGCTTGATAACGTTGAATTACATTAAAACTTTACTCTCATACCTATGGTAAATCCATCTTGATCAACTCCATTTCCTGCTTGCGAAGAAAACCCTTTTTTGTGGAGCTCGTGATTAGCACCACTTCCATTGTCTAAAGTACCAATCATTGCATAACCAGTAACTTTCTTTGAAAAACTGTGAAGAAGAGCTAATTGAGTCATAGAGATTTTCTCTGCAGAATTCTCAGTTTGCTCAGAATGATGGTAACCTAAACCGATTTTAGTATGCTTAGAAATTGGACCCATAGCACTNATTGAGTACCCTTCTCCATCTGCTGAAAAACCCAAACCAGAAGTATCTGCTGATGTATCATTCGATAAATCCCAGTATTGTGCTTTTAAAACAATTTTTTGTGGAGTTTTATATTGCACTCCAAAACCATATTGATCCCAATCATCAGCACCAAGAGCACCTTTGGCTTCAGAATATGCAACAAAGGCTTGTGCATCTCCAAACTTGAAAGTTGCTGCAATACCAGTTCTTGTATTTGCCTCACTTTCACCAGCAACTTCACCAAACATTCTTTCAAAATATATTTTTCCTCCTGTGCCTAGCTTAGGAGACTCATAAAAAATTGCATTATCAATTCGATCACCAATAGCTATGTAATCAGACATTGTCTTAAACCCGGCAAAATTAGATCCAATCATGTCATATTTAGAAGCGAGTACTTTGTCTATTGTTTTATTAAGACCAAAGGTAAATTTTCCCATCGGAGTATCCATGCCTAATACTGATTTACGTTTCCAGAAAACTTCTCCAACATCACTTCCNGTTTTNTTATTTCCACCAGCATATCCAGTATCGTTGTGTGCTTCTGATTCTAAAGCGAAGAATGCTTTATATCCGCCTCCAAGATTCTCTTTACCTTTAATTCCCCATCGAGAGGAAGATAATGGACCATAGGCTAATCCGGTTAATGTTTCGTCAGATGAACCTACACCAGATATGCTTGTTAATCCAGCATCTAAACGACCATAAACCTTCACAGAAGCAGCCTGTGCCACACCTGCAAAAGCAGTAAGGCAAGCTAAAGCTAAAAGTGATTTTTTCATTTATTTCTCCAAAATTCAAAAAAAAACGGTGNGTAACACCGCGATTAACANTTAAATTATGTATTAGATAATTTTTAAAATTTCTTTAAATTTAACCTTTGCAACAAAAGTTTAATAACTTACGTAGTATTTAAACTACATAAGAAAATTAAGTTTTTTTAATAAAAAAGATTTTTTATTTATCGATCTTTTTCAATTTATTTAGATCTTGTAGATCTTGATACGTTGCTAAATTTAATAGATTTAGCTATTATAATCGGCTAACTATATANTATTAAAAAAATCTATAATTCAATGAAAACAAATCAAAAAACGTTTTTTGCAAAGCACTCCGACATTCATCATGATTGGATACTTGTAAACGCTAAAGATAAGATTTTGGGTAGATTAGCGTCTAGTATTGCTTTTAAGTTACGTGGCAAACATAAACCTGAATATACTGCTCATATGGACAATGGTGATTATGTTGTCGTCATTAATTCATCGCAATTAAGAGTCACAGGTAATAAACAAGAAGGTAAAAAATATTATCGCCATTCCGGTTATCCTGGTGGTATTCGCGAAACAACATTCGCTAAGATGCAAGATAAATTTCCAGGAAGAGCACTTCAAATTGCAGTGAAAGGTATGTTGCCAAAAGGCCCACTTGGTAATGCAATGATAAAAAAACTAAAAATATACGANGATGATAACCACCCTCACTCGGCTCAACAACCTGTTGCTGTCGATCTTTAATAATAAAAAATAAGGATTTGAAATGGTCGGCGACTACTTTTATGGAACCGGAAGAAGAAAAAGCTCAGTTGCGAGAGTTTTTGTAAAAAAAGGTACTGGAAAAATTATTGTTAACGGAAAATCGCTCGATGATTACTTCCCAAGAGAAACTGGGAAAATGATAGTCTGCCAGCCATTAGTGCTAACAGATAACCTAACAAGTTTTGATATTAAAGTTAATGTATTTGGTGGTGGCGAATCGGGGCAAGCTGGTGCAGTGAGGCACGGCCTTACTCGTGCTCTTATAGAATACGATGATACGTTAAAGTCAAGTCTTTCCAAAGCTGGTTTAGTAACTAGAGATGCAAGAGAAGTTGAACGTAAAAAAGTAGGCTTGCACAAAGCACGCAAGAGAAAGCAGTTTTCTAAACGTTAAAAAACTTTTGGTTAGATGTTTACTTGGGTTTTAATTTCAAAAATGTAATGGTCACATGAATAATTCTTTATTATGGATTTTTGGTGATTAACGTTGGTGTAGTAGGGGCTACTGGTTACACTGGCCTGGAACTACTTCGTATTTTAAATAAGCATTCNGAAGTTAGTAGTATTTTAGTTTCCACTAGTACTTCAAATAAAAATGAAACATTTCAAATAATCAAATTATTTAATGATGAGAAACGTTTTTCTACAACTGACTTTGACAGTGGAAAGTTAAAAGAATGTGATGTCGTTTTTTTTGCAACACCTCATGGTGTCGCAATGAGGAACGCAAATTCACTAATCAATCATGATGTAAAAGTTATTGATCTTTCTGCAGATTTTCGGTTGAAAGATTCAAAAGAATACAGTGAATGGTACAGTCACACCCACACTGAAACAGATTTATTAAAAGAGGCTGTTTACGGTTTGCCAGAACTTTACAGAGAAGAGATTAAGAATTCTAGAATAGTTGCCATGCCAGGATGCTATCCTACGGCTGTAATACTCGGATTTTATCCCCTCCTAAAAGCAAATCTTATCAACACTGGAAATTTAATAGCAGATTGCAAATCTGGCGTAAGTGGGGCCGGAAAAACACCTAAAGCCACTACAATGTACTCAACGGCTTCGGAAAATTTTACGGCATACGGATTAACTGGGCATAGACATTGGCCAGAAATTTATCAGGAGTTAGATCTAATAGTTTCAAAAGCTAACTTACAAAGAAAATCCACATTAAACTCTACTGGGCTATTGTTTTCCCCACATTTGGTCCCCATGATCAGAGGTATTGAGGCAACTTTGTATTGTGAGTTAAACAAAGTATCATTTGATACTGATGTTAAACAAATTTTTGAGAAAGAGTATGAGTCAGAACCTTTTATTGAAATTCTTCAAGATGGAATTAACCCAGAAACATCATCTGTTAGAGGCATAAATACAGTTAAAATTGCAGTCAATAGACCCAATCACGATACAATAACTCAATCTAATCGTGTAAGAATTTATGTTGTAGAGGATAATCTAGTTAAAGGTGCATCAGGACAAGCTGTGCAGGCTATGAATATTATGTTCGGGATAAAAGAAACAACCGGACTTGAACTGACTAGTTTGATCCCATGAAAATAGATTAGAATTGAAAAATAATTAAAAGGATATTAACTATGAACGCAGAAGTGCATCAAGAAAATTTAAACCCCGAAACTGTTGATCAAATGCCAGCTCCCTTTGTTTTTACCGACTCAGCCGCAGAAAAAGTTAAGAGTTTGATAGAGGAAGAGGGTAATCCTGAGCTTAAGTTAAGAGTTTTTGTGCAAGGTGGAGGATGCTCAGGATTTCAATATGGTTTTACGTTTGATGAGGTTATTGGCGAAGATGATACAAAAATGGAGAAGAATGGTGTGATGCTTCTTATTGACAGCATGAGTTATCAATATTTAACAGGATCGGAAATTGACTACAAAGAAGATTTAGAGGGAGCCCAGTTTGTAATTAGAAATCCAAACGCACAAACTACCTGTGGTTGTGGATCTAGTTTTTCGGTATAGCTACGTAGCTTTACCCATGGCCTCTATCACTTTTTTAGCGTCACCAAAAACCATCATGGTTCTCTCCATATAGAACAATTCGTTATCAAGGCCAGCATAGCCTGATGCCATTGTTCTTTTATTGACNATTACTGTTTGAGCTTTGAACACCTCTAANATTGGCATTCCGTAAATAGCACTNCCTGGGGTTCTCGCNGCAGGATTNACTACATCATTTGCNCCAAGNACTAAAACNACATCTGTTTGACTAAATTCTGAATTTATTTCGTCCATTTCAAAAACTTGGTCATAAGGAACCTCTGCCTCAGCAAGTAGAACATTCATGTGACCAGGCATTCTGCCTGCAACTGGATGAATAGCGTATCTAACGTGGATATTTTTATTTATAAGTGTGTCAGACAATTCTTTTAAAGCATGTTGGGCGCGGGCTACTGCCAAGCCATACCCAGGAACGATAATTACACTTTCAGCATTTGAAAGCATAAAGGCAGCATCATCAGCAGAGCCACTTTTAACTGGACGTTCCTCAGATGATCCAGTTGGACCAGACACCTCACCCCCGAATCCTCCAAGGATTACACTTATAAATGATCTATTCATGGCCTTACACATGATGTAAGACAAAATAGCACCTGATGAACCTACTAAGGATCCAGCAACAATCAACATACTATTTCCAAGAGAGAAACCAATTCCTGCAGCTGCCCATCCAGAATAGCTGTTTAACATAGAGACAACCACGGGCATGTCCGCTCCACCGATTGGAATGATCATCAAAACTCCGATCACAAATGCAAGAAACAGCATTACAAAAAAAGCGTCTAAGTTTTGTGTAAAAGTGAAAAAAAGACCAAGGATAATTATTATGGAGCCAAGAATTAAGTTTAGAAAATGTTGTCCTTTAAAAACGATAGGAGATCCTTGGAATAATCTAAATTTGTAATTACCAGAAAGTTTTCCAAATGCAATGACAGAACCTGAAAAAGTAATTGCGCCGATTGCAGCCCCTAAAAATAATTCAAGCCTGTTCCCGGCAGGGATTAATTGTCCTTTTTCCGTAATATTTAGAGCATATGGCTCTACTACAGCTGCGATTGCAATAAAAACTGCTGCCAACCCAACCATAGAGTGCATAAAAGCGACCAATTCTGGCATTTTGGTCATTTCCACTTTTTTGGCCATGGTAGCCCCAATAGTCCCACCTATGACAATTCCAGCAAATACAATGGTGAATCCACTAGCAAGATTTTCTTTACTGAGAAACTCTGACATTGTTCCAATAAGACCAAAGGTTGTAATTACAGCTATAACCATTCCAACGATTCCAAAAATGTTACCTTTGATACTTGTGGTGGGATGTGAGAGACCTTTTAATGCTTGAATAAAGCAAATTGAGGCAATTAAATATAAAAGGGTGACAGTGTTGATAGAAAAGCTCATGATTTTTTAATTCCTTTTGTCTTATCCTTTTTTTTGAACATTTCCAACATTCGTCTTGTAACCAAAAAACCTCCAAAAACATTCACAGCAGCAAGGGTTACTGCGAGAAAACCCATTACTTGTCCAAATGTGGTTTCTGTAAGAGCGGCAGCGAGCATAGCTCCAACAATAACTATAGCTGAGATAGCATTTGTAACTGCCATCAATGGTGTGTGTAATGCTGGAGTCACGTTCCAAACAACGTGATAACCAACATAAATTGCCAGCACAAATATAATTAGGTTTGTTAGTGTTGGGTTAATTAATTCCATATTTTTCCTTCTTTGACTACTAGGGTGGCTGTAACAATATCATCATCGTCAGGGATGTGAAGTTTATTTTCATCATTGATTATTAATTTTAGAAATTCCAAAATATTTCTTGCATAAAGTGATGAGGCATCAGTTGGAAGCAATGATGGTAAATTTGCAAACCCGATAATTCTAACTCCGTTAAGTATTATGGTTTTGTTGACTTCTGANCCTTCGCAATTTCCTCCTTGTTCAACCGCCATGTCAACAATGACTGAACCTGATCTCATACTTTTAACCATTGAACTGGTAATAAGTGTGGGAGCTTTTTTNCCAGGTATAAGGGCAGTTGAAATAACTATATCAGCCATGGAAATTCTTTTTGCTACTTCCTCACCCTGACGCACCATCCAAGTATGAGGCATTGATTTAGCATAGCCTCCTTCACCTAATGCTGCTTCTCTCTCCTCATCTGTTTCTAATGGGACGTCAATAAACTTCGCTCCTAAAGACTCGACCTGCTCTTTGACTGCAGGTCTTACATCTGATGCTTCAACAACAGCACCAAGTCTTTTTGCAGTTGCTATAGCTTGCAATCCAGCAACACCTGCACCAAGAATAACAACTTTTGCCGCTTTGATCGAACCTGCTGCTGTCATCATCATGGGAAACAGTCTTGGATACTCGTTAGCGGCCATTAGAACTGCTTTGTAACCAGCTAAATTAGCTTGTGAGGAAAGCACATCCAATGATTGAGCCCTNGTGGTTCTGGGAGCCGATTCAAGAGCAAAAGCAGTTACACCAGATTTTGCAAGCAATTCTAGACCTTTTTTGTTGAATGGGTTCAACATACCTACAAGTGTTGACCCGGACTTTAAAATTGTAANTTCAGATTCAGTTGGAATATTTACTTTCAAAATGAGGGGTTTTACAAGAGAGTCATTTTGGCTACATATTTTTGCACCTACCTCTTGATAGTCCTCATTTGACATGTTTGAGAGTTTTCCAGCATCTTCCGCTATGAAAACTTCATGCCCCATTGAAATCAGTTTTTTTACTGTTTCAGGTGAAGCAGAAACCCGAGTTTCTCCTTTTGTTAGCTCCCTAGGAATGCCAATTTGCATCCAAAAATCTCCTACAGTATTAAAATTAGTGAATAATAAAACTTATAAAGAACATGCATAATAAAAAACATATTGTAATCGGATTATCAGGTGGAGTTGATTCATCAGTAGCTGCTTGGTTACTTAAGTCTCAAGGCCACAAAGTTTTGGGTATTTTCATGAAAAATTGGGATGACGAAGATACCGACNCTTATTGTACAAGCAAACAAGATTTTTTGGACGCTGCAGCCGCGGCCGAAGTCCTTGGAATAGAATTTGATGNGGTTTCTTTTAGCAAAGAGTACAGGGAAAAAGTTTTTAAAGATTTTTTGCATGAATATTCAGTTGGTAGAACTCCGAACCCGGATGTGTTTTGTAATTCAGAAATTAAGTTTAAGTCATTTTTAAAATATTCGCACGATCTTGGAGCTAAATACATTGCAACTGGCCATTATTCAAGAGCTGTGGCTGGGGAAAAAGGAATTTANAAGCTTCTGAAAGGTTGTGACGATAATAAGGATCAATCGTATTTTTTACATAGACTNAGTCAAGCACAACTTNCATCCTCGATATTTCCACTAGGGGAATTAAAAAAGAACCAGGTTCGAGATTTAGCAGAGGAAATAGGCTTACCTAATGCGAAGAAAAAAGACTCAACTGGAATTTGTTTCATAGGAGAACGCCCGTTTAAAGATTTTCTTTCTAAGTATTTAAAAACTAATCCTGGACCAATATGTAATATTGACGGAGAAAAAATTGGAAAACATGANGGCCTCTCGTTTTATACGATTGGGCAAAGAAAGGGAATAGGAATTGGAGGTGTGTCAAATAATTCTACTGAAAAAGGAAGTTCTCAAGAACCGTGGTTTGTTGTTGCAAAAGAAAATTCCTCCAATACATTAATAGTTGCCCAGGGCCATGATAATCCATGTTTACTCTCCCCTTCATTAAATGCAACAAATTCATCATGGATTTCAGGAANACCACCAAAATTGAATGAAATTCAAGCAAAAATCAGATATAGACAAAAAGCATTTTCAACCTTATTAAACTGTCAGGATAGAGAGTTTTCACTTAGATTTAGAGAACCTCAATGGGCTGTCACCCCTGGGCAGTCTGCAGTTTTATATAATGGGTTAGAATGTTTAGGCGGCGGTATAATCTGTTAGCAAAATTGCCTATCTACGGTTTTAAAAACTTTTATTGTTTTCTTGGAATTTAAAATATGAGCAATAATAATTTATTGTCTATATCACCACTTGATGGACGCTATAGTTCACAATTAGACGAACTTCGAAGTTGTTTTTCAGAATACGGATATATTGTTTACCGTCTTAAAACTGAAATACTTTGGTTTGAAGCTATTTCAAATATTGGATTAGATGAATTCCCCCCTTTGTCCACTGAAGCAAAATCAGAAATTAAATCATGGTATGAAAACGTTTCCAGTGAGGATATCCAGGAAATTAAAAAAATTGAAAAAAAAATTAACCATGACGTAAAATCTGTAGAATATTTCTTAAAAAATAAAGCAAAGGAGTCCAATTGTAAGGATTTATGTAGATCTTCTGAATTTTTTCATTTTTGTTGTACATCTGAAGATATCAATAATTTATCTCATTCAATGATGCTATCAGATGCGAGAAAGAATTTTCTNNTACCTTTTTTCGAAAAAATAATCAAACAACTAGCAAAAATAATACTAGAAACAAGTGATGACGCTATGCTCTCTCGAACTCATGGCCAACCTGCTTCTCCAACTACAATGGGTAAGGAAATTGCGAATCTTAGAGCACGAATTAGGAAATCAAGAGATAGGTTAAAAAGCGTGGAAATTTTAGGTAAATTCAATGGTGCTGTTGGAAATTTTAATGCTCATGATGTAGCGTGTCCAAAAGTTGATTGGCTAAAAATCTCTCAAAATTTCGTTGAAAGTGCAGGATTAAAAAACAATTACATGACCACTCAAATAGAGCCACATGATTGGATTGCTGAGTATAGTGATGCAGTTTTTAATGCAAATATCATTTTGATTGATTTGTGTAGGGATATTTGGAATTATATTTCGCTGAGCTATTTTAAACAAAATACAAATAGTAACGAGGTGGGTTCCTCAACGATGCCACATAAAGTCAATCCCATTGACTTCGAAAATGCTGAAGGTAATTTGGGGATAGCCAATGCTTTATTTAAGCATTTTGCAGAAAAACTTCCTATTTCTAGATTTCAAAGAGACCTTACAGATTCAACCGTCATTCGTAATATGGGAGTAGCAGTAAGCCACAGTATTCTTGCTTATAAATCTTTATTAAAGGGGTTAAATAAGATATCAATTAATAGAGAAAAGCTTGAATATGACCTTGAAAACAGTTGGGAAGTGTTGGCAGAGCCAATTCAGTCTTACATGAGGCGTTTTGGTTTTCCTGAACCATATGAACAACTTAAGTCTCTAACAAGAGGTAACACCATTGATGAAAAAACAATTCAAGATTTTATCAATAGTCTTTTAATAGGAGAAGAAGATAAGAAAATATTATTAAGCATTAGCCCCAGTAATTACACCGGGTATGCTTCAAAATTAGCTAAAACAGAACTAGAAAAAGATTAAATATAATTAAAATCCATGAAAAAAAAGTCGATGTAAAACATATTGACTATAGAGGCTTTCTTTATGTTTAGAAAAATGTTAGTTGTAATTGTATGTCTATGTATAGTTCAACCAGGCTTGGCTAGGAAAAGATGCTTAGTGTCCTCCAAAATTACTTTGTTGTATTATGAGAGGATACAATCTGTCACCATTTGGGCAGAGAGTTTAAAAGATGCTAACAAAAAATTTCGAAAAATTTTTCCTCATAGGACAAATGTGATGCGTATTAGATGTAGAGAGCATATTAATCCCTACGAAAGAATCCAATAATAAACTAATGTATCAAATCAAGGATGTAAAATATTGTCCTGATCTTTTTTTATTGGTTTGATTAAATCCTCTCTTTTAATCCCTAACCAGATTGTGATTGGTGCCATTACAAAGATTGATGAATATATTCCAAACACTATTCCAATAGTTAGAGCAATTGCGAAATAATGAAGAACTGGACCTCCNAAAATCAACATGGCGAGAACCATCGTTTCAGTTGTTCCATGCGTAATTATCGTTCTTGACATAGTTCTAGTGATTGCGTTGTTAATAGTATCGGTTACTGAAGCCTTTCTCATTCTTTTAAAGTTTTCTCTNATTCTGTCAGCAACAACAACGGATTCGTTTACTGAATAACCTAAAACTGCAAGAACTGCTGCTAGAACAGATAAAGAAAACTCCCACTGAAATAATGAAAAAAACCCCAGAATTATTACCACATCATGAAGGTTTGCAATAATTGCCGCTACTGCAAATTTCCACTCAAAACGTATTGCAAGATAGATCATTATTCCAATGATTACGAAAATTAATGCGAGAATCCCATCCCTTGCAAGTTCGCTACCAATTTGTGGGCCAACATACTCAATTCTTCTGAGTTCAGCATCTGAACCGTTGAGAGACTTAATTTGTAAAAATACCTTTTCAGCCTCATCTTTTTTTTCAGAGTTGAGAGGTAGTCTGATTAACACATCTTTTGACGTGCCAAAATTTTGAACTTGAGAATCCGAAAATCCTATTTCGTTTAGTTTGTCTCTAATTTGATCTACTGGAGCATTATCTTTATATGAAGCTTCAATCAAAGTTCCACCTGTAAACTCGATAGAAAAATGTAAACCTTGAAAGATTATAAAAATTATAGAGAAAATAAAGGTAAAAATTGATAAACAGTTTAATAACTTGGCGTGCTTCATGAAAGCAATATCTTTTTTTATGCGAAAAAACTCCATAAAGCTAACCTATTCTAAGTTGTGTGATTTTTTTTCTACTACCGTACCAAATGTTAACCATTCCCCTTGAAAAGAAAACAGATGAAAACATAGAGGTTAAAATTCCTAATACGTGAACAACTGCGAAACCTCTTATGGGTCCTGAACCAAAAACTAGGAGAGCAATTCCTGCGATTAATGTGGTGATGTTTGAGTCAAGAATAGTAGCCCAGGCTTTTTCATAGCCGGCGGAAATTGCAATGTGTGGTGTTGATCCAGCCCTAATTTCTTCTCTAATTCTTTCATTTATAAGAACATTGGAATCAATCGCCATACCGAGTGTTAGGGCCATAGCAGCAATTCCTGGAAGAGTTAAAGTTGCTTGTAAAAGAGATAGTAAAGCTATCAAAAGTGTCAAGTTTAGAGACAATGCCAAGGCTGATACCATACCAAAAATTAAATAATAAATAATAATAAAAATCGTTATAGCAACAAAGCCCCACAAAGTAGATTGAAAACCTTGCCTAACGTTATCAGCACCAAGATTTGGTCCCACAAGTCTTTCTTCGATGATTTCCATCGGAGCAGCGAGAGATCCAGCTCTTAATAATAAGGCAGTGTCAGCCGCCTCAGAAGTAGTCATTTGGCCTGAAATTTGCACTCTTCCTCCTGGAATTTCACTTCTTATGACTGGGGCAGTAATGACCTCGCTTTTCCCTTTTTCAACTAGTAATATTGCCATTCTTTTGCCAATATTTTTTCTTGTTACTTCTCTGAAAACTCGTTTACCTTTGCCATCAAGTGTAAGGTGGACAGCTGGTTCAATGGGATTTTGAGAGTCAAATCCAGCTTGAGCGTCAGTTAAGTTATCACCTGTTAGAAGAATATCTTTCTTTAGAGGAAGATTGTTACCATTTTTATCAAGAAAAATTTCCACACTAGGAAGAGATTTGCCTTCAGCTANAGCTGAAGTTGTCTCAGGGCTTTCGTCAACTAGTCGAACNTGTANGGTGGCNGTTCTACCNANGATATCTTTTGCTTTTGCAGTATCTTGGACACCAGGTANTTGAACTACTATTCTGTTTTTCCCTTGTTGTTGAATAACAGGTTCTGAAACACCCAATTCATTGATTCGATTAGATAACGTTGTAATATTTTGTTTTAGTGCATATTCTCTAATTTTTTCAATGCTCTCACCACTAAGTGAACCAGTTATTAAAAAATTCGATTTTTCATCATCAGAGAAAGGATTATTTCTAAATTGCCATACAAGGTCAGGTATATTCTTCTCAAGTGTTGTTTGAATCTTTTCTGCTATCGATTGATTTGAGGATTTAATTAAAATATTGTTTTTATCTATTACTATTCCAGAGTGTCTTATTCTCTCTTTTCTAAGAATAGAGCGACTGTCATTTTTTAAATTTTCTAATTTAGTGATTGTTGCTGATCCCATATCAACTTCGAGCATAAAATAAACCCCTCCTCTGAGATCAAGACCAAGATACATAGGCAATGCTTTCAAATTAGATAGCCAAGTTGGAACACTTGAGACAAGATTAAGGGCAACAACGTAAGAGGAATCTTTTTGAACGGGATTAATAGACCCTTCAATGATTTCTCTTGCTTTAAGCTGTGAGTCAGTGGAGTCGAATCGAATCTTTATAGTCCCACCGCTGATGTCGTTTTCAAACTTGATAGGATCATGTTCAATTTTGTTTTCTGCCAAAGCAACCTTTATCTTATCTATTACTTCAGGAGTAATCTTTACTGTTGCTTTAGTGGAAGAAATNTGTACCGCAGGTAATTCACCAAAGAAATTGGGCACTGAATACGTAAGTCCAAAAAGCAATGCAACAACCATCAGGGATAAGCGCCAGTATGCTGGTTTATTCATAGTTTTACAAAATTTAAAATTTAAACAACCTATATTTAATAGGACTAAAACAGACTTTTAATTGTTCCTTTAGGAAGTAGAGTTTGAATTGACTGACGTTGNATCAAAGTTGTNATTTTTTTATCCTCTGAGCCAATCTCAACTGTTACATAGCTTGTATCAACATTTGTTATTTTTCCAACTAAGCCACTGTTTGTTACGACTTCATCATTTTTTTGAAGTCCCTCAACCAAAAGTTTATGNTCCTTAGCTCTTTTCATTTGAGGACGGATCATGAGAAAGTAAAGTACCACAAACATCAGTATTAGTGGTAAAAAACTCATTAATGGGTCTGGTGCCGTATTAGAAGCTTGTGCAAAAGCGTTATTAATCATTAATTAAACTCCAGTTAAATATCTAATTATAAAGAAACAAAAGAATTTGGTCAGCGTTAGAAACAAAGAAAGTTTCTTTTATCATTGTATAAATGTTTAAAGAGTATCAAACATCACAGTAAAGGTTAAAAATGAAATTTACAGTATTAGCCCAAGATGGAGAAGCCAGGTCAGGGGTAATGAATTTAACTAATGGAGATGTAAAAACTCCTGTTTTTATGCCTGTTGGGACTTATGGAGCAGTAAAAGGGATCACCACCAATGTATTAAGTGAAGTAAAAGCCCAAATTATTCTTGGAAATACATTTCATTTATGGCTTCGGCCTGGTGTGGACATTGTTGATAAGTTTAAAGGGTTACATAGGTTTATGGGTTGGAACAGACCAATACTTACTGATTCAGGTGGGTTTCAAGTTTGGTCGTTAGGAAAATTAAGAAAGATTACAGAGAAAGGTGTTTTTTTTAAGTCGCCATTAAATGGAGATAGTTTGTTTCTCTCTCCTGAAGAATCAATGAAAATTCAAAAAATTTTAAATTCTGATATATCTATGGTTTTTGATGAGTGTACTGATTGGCCCATTTCCAAAAGTCAAGCTTACGACTCAATGCAATTATCATTGAGGTGGGCTGAAAGGAGTAAGGTTTCTTTTGGAGAAAAAAATAGTTTATTTGGAATAGTTCAAGGTAGTATGTTTGAAGATTTAAGAAGGGAATCTTTGAATGGTTTAATAAATTTAAAATTCGATGGTTACGCAATTGGAGGTTTATCAGTAGGCGAATCCAAAGACGATATGTTAAGGATTTTAAAAAGTTTGGTTCCCATAATGCCTCAAAATAAACCAAGATACTTAATGGGTGTTGGTACTCCTGAGGATTTAGTCGAGGGAGTTCTTAATGGAGTGGATATGTTTGATTGTGTATTACCGACTAGAAATGCAAGAAACGGATGGTTATATACAAAATACGGGAATTTAAAGATCAGAAATGCAAGGTTTAGTTCGGATAAAGCCCCAATTGATAATTCATGTGGTTGCCCCGTTTGTGGTTCTAACTTCTTTTACAGCAGAGCGTATATCCATCACCTTCAAAAAATCAATGAAATGTTAGGTTCAGTACTAACCACAACACATAATTTGTGGTTTTATCTAGATCTCATGCGACAAATGAGAGAAGCAATTGAGAAAAAAAATTTTTCTAGTTGGCGCCAAGATTTTTATTACAAGAGAAGTGTTGGGGTTTGATAGCTATCATTGCGTCACCATAACTAAAAAAACGAAATCTTCTTTTAATCGCCTCATGATAAGTTTTCATGCAAATTTCATGCCCTAAGAAAGAGCTCATTAATATCATAAGCGTCGATTCGGGTAGATGAAAGTTTGTTATTAAGCCATCGACTATTCTAAATTCAAAACCTGGCTTGATAAAAAGACTTGTCTTCCAAGTTTGAGGNTTAATAAAGTTTTGTGTTTCTTCTGTTGTTCGAAAGTTTTTTTGCAAGATCATATAGGATTCCAAAACCCTCATACTGGTGGTTCCCACAGCAATAATTCTACGATTCTCTTTTAAAGCTAAATTTAAAGCATGAGCACATTCNTGGGAAATTTCACAGTGTTCCTCATGCATGTGATGCTCCTCGATCGAATTAACCCTGATGGGCAAAAATGTTCCGATTCCAACATGAAGTGTTACAAAATTGAAATTGATTCCTTTGTTATTTAATTTGTTAAAGAGTTGTGTGTCAAAATGTAATCCTGCTGTTGGAGCCGCAATTGATCCTGGAACATTAGCGAATATATTTTGATAGCGAGCTTTATCAGATTCATGTCTATCTCTTTTAATGTAAGGTGGAAGTGGCATTTCACCATATTGATTTAGAATATTTGTGACGGAACCTGAAAATTTAATTATAAACTGCTCAGGATTTTTAGGATTTTTTCCTAAAATTTTGAAATACTCATCAGTCCCAACAATTTTTATTTTTTCTCCTGTAAGTTTTTTTTTGCTGGATTTAATTAAAGCACTTGCATAAAAGTTTTTGTGTGTGTTTGAGGATATTTCATCAATAACAAGCATTTCAAGCTTACCACCAGTTTCCCTTACACATTTAAGCTTGGCAGGAATAACTTTTGAGTTATTAAAAATTAATAGGTCATTTCTCTTGAGTATTGATGCTAAATTAGAGAACTTTATCTCCTGGAAATCTAAATTGTTCACTGAATTTAATGAGTTTTTTAAATTAACTTGTAATATTCTGCTGGAAGACCTTGTTTGTGCAGGGTTTTGAGCAATCAACTCCTGAGGTAGATCATAATAAAAATCATCCAACTTCCAGATCCGCTTCATGAAACAAATTTCGAAACATTAATTGCAGAAACTAAGCCGCCAGCGGATGGAATAACAGCTAAACCCTTAAGATTCTCTTTTAAAACTGATTTGGCCTTTAAACCCTGATAAAGTCTACTTATTAGCATGGCTCCTGAGGCACCAATTGGGTGTCCCATAGCTAACATACCTCCATATGGGTTAGTTTTATGATTTGGAAGATTAAAAGTGCTTTTGTTTGTTAGAAATTGGCTAGCAAATGATTCCATCCATTCAATTTGATCAAAATGATCAACACAGAAACTAATTTTTTTTAAAAACTCTTTAGGAATCATTGCAGGTTTTGTTGGATCATATCCAAATTGATGCCAACCTTGAACTTCTATTGGAAAGCTTTTTATTTTTCTCTTATCATAAAATTTTTTTGACATTAAAATCGACATTGCTGCGCCATCAGCTTTATTTGCAATAAGACAAGGATTTATCTTTTTTTTATTTCTATTAGCTCTTACACATGTTTTGTGATTCATTAACCTTGTAAAAGTATCGTGATTTACATTCAAATTGCCGGCTTTAAAAGAGACAATATCAGGGTGGAACCAAGCTTTAGCTTTTTGATGGCTTTCGATCGCTAACTTACACTGGTCATCAAAAGAAATGTTAACGCATTTGGAAATGGAATTTATTTGGTCAAATAAATTTAAAGTTTCAGATTCATTAGGATAGAATTTTGCCTGCGTATATTGAACGTACTGATCTTTTTCGTTTAACCTTGCTCTGAGTGGAGCACGGCTGTGGCTTTCAACTCCACCAGCAAGAATTACATCAGCTTGTCCTGAATTGATTCTATTAGCTGCAATACCAATTGCGTCAATACCACTACAGCATTGAGTATCTATTGTTAAGGCTGGACAGGATTCTGGTATTCCCGCAAAAAGGGAGCATAGCCTTGCTGGATTACCTCCTGCTCCAAGTGCATTTCCTAATATTATGCAATCAATATCTAATTTACTAATATAGGCGTCTTTAATTACTGATTCTATGACAGGTTTACATAATTCTTCAATTTCAAAATTTTTAAAAACCCCGTTTTGGGAAGCAATAGGACTTCTTCTTGATGCAGTAATAAGAGCCATTTCTGGAANGTTTAGTTTAGANATGTAAACATAAAAATTACCATAAATTTTCGAGAAGTTTAAAGTTTGTTTTACCGCTAGTTGATAACGGCCAAATTTCAGTTTTTTTAAATTGTGAGATTGACAGGTTCATTTTTTCCTCTTCTAATATTTTTTTTATGACATTTTTCAACGAGGGGCATAAAGANGTTAATTTTAATTCAGTAATTTGATTTGGTGTAATGTTGTTTTTTAATTCACCATAAACAACCACTGCTATTCTTCCACTTCTGTTTTTATGATTCTTTTTAAAAACATAGGCATTAATTATTTTTGAACTTTTTCTTAGAAGGTTTTCAATTTTTTCAGGGCAGATAGTAACTCCATTAATTCGAAAATCTCTGTCTGATCTGCCAGTCAAATGCAAGAGTCCTTTTTCATCAAACCAACCAATATCTCCAACAGTTGCAGGAGAGGCAATATTAGCAATATATGGACTGTCGACCCAAATTTTACTAGATCCATCACACCATGCTTGCACACTTGGAAATAAATTAAATCCTTTTCCAGGATCTCCCCATCCTACAAAGCCAAGCTCAGCAGCACCGTAAAATTCTATAATTTTTGCTTTTGGGAATAAATCTTTTACAAGAATTTCCAAGCCTGGAATCCAAGCTTCCCCTCCACATAAAATCATTTTTACTTTTTCAAATTTTTTCTTGGGATATTTTTTTTTTAAAAATATGCAGGCGACTCTCAAGATATTGGGCAGAGTATAGATTATAGAAGGAGAAATTTTTTGAATATTTTTTGCAAAATANTTTGTTGAAAAATATCCGTTGTTTGTTTTTTCATTTGACTTATCGTCAACAAATAATGAATTTGTTAAGTGNGATCTGAATTTAGCATATCTATGCAAAGAGTGACTTGAACCACAAGCAGCAGCGTAAATTTCATTTTTATCAAAGTTAAACAATTTACTTTCGGCATTTGCACTTTTGATCCAAGAAATTTCGTCTCGAATAATNGTCTTATTTGGTCCTAATGAACCAGAACTCTTGATTGTAATTTTCTTCAAATTAAAATTATGGAAATTAAGATAGTAAAAANCAATAAAAATTTCATCACATGATAAATATTTTTATTTTTATTTTTCAATTTTTTTCTAAGGTTATCTAATTTTAAATACCAACCGGTAAGTTTATTGATGCCTCCGGTTTGGTCCCCTCTTTGGTTTGGACTACTAGCTGCAGACATTATGTATTTTGAGAAAAATTCATTAATCTGTGTAACTAGCTTTACCTTTGTGGGTCTCTCAATATCACAAAATAATATTATCCTATCAACTTGAGAAGTATTTTTAGCTTGGTGAATATACGTCTCATCAAANAAAACTGCCTCACCATCTCGCCAACTATATTTTTCGCCATCTACTAAAATAAAACAGTCATCAGAATTTGGAGTAATAAGCCCGAGATGATATCTCAACGATCCAGCATAAGGGTCTCTATGCGGATTAAGTTTTCCTCCAGGCGGTAATTTTGCAAACATAGCAGCCTTAACACTTGGTATTGACTTAAGAATTTTCACTGATTTTGGACATGAAATTTCAGCAGAGGGGTGTTTGGCGTCGTACCATTTAAGATAGAATCTTTTCCATCCGTACTTAAAAAAAGAGTTAAATCCAATATCATCGTTATTACTAGCTACCATAATCTTATTCTTTTCGGATAACTCTAGTGCCTCTTCCCTAAAAATTTTCCAGTTTTCGGTAAGTAATTTAAGTTCAGGTATATTTTCTAAGGAGATAAAAGGAGTTTTTGGGACTTTNGAGGTTAGTACGAATAAAAAGTTAACTGGAGCAAGAATTATTGAATGATCAAAAAATGTTTTAGAGAGTGAAGGACGGACTTTTCCTCTAAAGTAAAAAAATGTTATGGCAAAAAACCAGATAAATAACAAAATCCATTTCATATTGATATCTTATTTTTTTGATCTAGCTTGAAGTGCTTCAGCCATTTTTAGTGTCAAGTGTTGCGAATTAAACAAAAAAGGTATCACTAATTTTTTTATTTTAAAGTTATTAGTTTTTATTTTTTTGTTGGTATTTTTTTTTCTCATCATCCTAGCTTGTAAAGATGTATCAAGTTTTGCCCACAAAGCAATGTAAACACGAATGAGTCTCAATGAAAGTGTCATTGTAAGACTGATTCTATTTATGTTGGCACCTAAAAACTTAAAAGGGGTAAGAATTTTGAGAATTATTTTTTTTAGTTCTGATAGCGGAGTTGAAATACTGATTAAATCTGCTAGCAAAATTAATGAAAACATTTTGATAGAAGTCAAAGCAACAAAAGATATTGGAATAAATACACATTGTAAAATTGCGATTAGAAAAACCAAAGTTCCAAAACTTTTAATAAGATCAATAAGTTTCCCCCTGGCTTGTCGGCCTAAACTCAAATATATCAAAAAGCTCATGGAAAGCATGATCACAGCATTTGATAAGCTTGTTATAAATATTGAAGAGTAGGTAATTGAAGACAATAAAAAAAGCTTTACTGAAGTTGGGATCAGATGTAGCCATGTTTTTTGTGTAAGATGAGATGAAATCATTTTTTGCCAATGACATATTTACGATATTGATTAACGGTTTTATCTGCAGGACCTATGGACTTAATTTGACCATTTTCTAGCCAAATTACTTCATCAAATCCCTCAAGTAAATCCAATTGATGAGTTGCCATAATAATGGGCTGTGGTAGTTTAAGGATTAATTTCATAAATTTTTTTTGATTTTTTAGATCAAGACTTGAAAATGGTTCATCAAAAAGAATAATATCCGATTCATCCATAAGTGCAGATAAAATACAGACTAATTGCTTTTCTCCTTCAGATAGCTCATGAGTTGTTTTATTAAGTAAATAGTTTACTTGGTATTTTGATAATAGTTGGTTTAACTTGCTATTAATTATGTCTATGGGATTACCCATTTCTATTTGCCCGAAACATAATTCATCTTTTACTGTAGGGCATAAAATCTGATGATCAGGGTTTTGAAAAATTAATGAGTATGAATGGTCTGTGTATAATTTACCTGAAGAAGGCTTTTCTATTTTTTTTATAAGTCTTAAAAGTGAACTTTTCCCTGAACCGTTACTTCCTATTACTCCAGTATGTTTGTTTTTTATAAAAAAATTTATATCCTTTAAAATTAAGGATTTGTCTTTTTCAAAATAGACATGCTCGAAAGTAACCAAAGTATAATTCAGTATATGATTAATCGGTACTAATATTAAAGGTAAAAAAACTATAACTTAAATATTGCCAGAGTGGCGGAATTGGTAGACGCACCGGATTCAAAATCCGGCGCCCGAAATGGTGTGCGGGTTCGAGTCCCGCCTCTGGCACCATCAAAATTTGTATGTAATGCCCAGACTTAGTTGACTATTATTTATATCAGACTTAAATTTTCCTCCACCATTTAAATCAGCTTCAAGGGGTGTGAAAGTTAACCTATATTCTGCAAATCCACCCCAATTTTCATGAAGCGAAAACTTTAAACCTCCAAGTATTTGATATGCAATACCAGTCGATTGATATTCATATGTTCTCCCACTAGATGAAGAAGTTCCTGTAATTTCAACATGAGGATATGAAATACCAACTCCAACTCCAAGATAGGGTTGTAAATCAAAAAAAATTTTCTCCTTTGTTTTATATAAGCCGGTCAGGGTGAGTGTATTAAGACCATCTGTAAATTCTAATCTTCTAAGTCCAGCAGGTAATTTTTCTGCAATCACTTTGCTGTGATTAAAATCAACTCCTAAACCCCATGGTTTGTTATCTAACCAATAATCCAATCTCAAACCATAATAAACTGGTGATTCAAAAGATTTTCCTTTCCATCCATCAGTTGAGTATGATCCGTCACTGATACCATAACTGCTGGCAGCACCTGAAAACTTTACACTGCTATGTGCCGGGTGATTCATGCCCCCGTAAACAGAAAATTCGTATGTTCCTGCAATAGAATTTAGGGAGGTAAAAACAACAAAAGCGAATAGGGCAGATATTTTGGCAAGAAAAAAACTAATAAATCTTAAATTTTTAAACATTTGATCAATTATCATAATTTTCACATTCACCGGTTAGTAGTTTTNATTATATAAAATTTAATTTTTTTTTGAACTTTTNATTAAGCTTACCAGTAAAGTAATGGCACCCAAAACAGTAGAGGTAAGTCCAAATAGAACAGAACTTATGAAAATATGTTCATTATTTAATGATAATGGCATTAATAAAAACAAGGACCCCGCCTCACGAGGACCAAACCCAGCGACTCCTATTGGAATTGAAGCAAATAAAAAAATCCCGGGGACCAATACTAAAGTTAGTAATATATTTAAATTTATTCCAATTGAATGCAAGCAAATCCAAAAACTTACCCCAAAAAGTATTTGTGAAATTAAAGAAATAATGATGGTTTTGTTGCTGTAACTCACTCGCCATAAATTTCTTGTCATGTCATTTGCAAACTTTAAAAAAAACTTTATTTTTAGTGAAGCAGTTTGCATAAAAATAATATAGAACTTTATCAAAATAGGTAAAATTAAAATGCAAAACAGAATTATTAAATATAAAAAGATTGGGGTTAAGTAAACTGAAAGTTCTTCACTCCATTTATTGAATGTTTCAGGCATGAATATGAAGAATAACAAAAAACAAGTTATACCCATTAAACATAAAGACCAGAATCCGTGGATTCGGTCTACTAACACGCTTAATCCTGACAGTTTGAAAAGTTGATTTTTAGAAAATTTAGAATCATGCTTAACCAAAAAAAATTCATCTTTTGTTTCTTTTGCTATTCGAGTTGTACGCCAAATATCACCACCTAAAATCCCACCAGGTAGAATACAGTTTGCAGCAATTGATTCAAAATACACAGAAATGAATATTTTGTTTGATACATTTAGCCCAACTGCCTTAGATAGGCTTTCCCATCTTAGAGCACACAATAAGTTAGCGATTGCACAGAATAATACCGCAATTAAAAATGTAAAGCCATTTATATCCAATATAATTCGCTGTAACAAACTAGTATCTAATTGAGCAAACATAAAAAATAATAAAGATAACCCACAAACAAACCGGAGGATTTTTTTATAATTCATTGATGATCTACTGAACAGAATTTTTTTTAATTAAATATTGTTTTCTTCCGTGTGGCTCATGATAAATTCTTGTTAGCAATTCGCCAATTAAACCAACTGCTAACAATTGAGTACCAATAAGCGTTAGCAGTAGACCTAGAATTAGTAGCGGTCTTCCTCCTATATCATTCCCAAGAAAAAATTTTTCAAAGAACAACCAACTAAAAATTAACAAACCAGCAACAAGCATAATTAAAGCTATTCCACCAAAAGCATGTATTGGTCTATGAATAAATTTACGTGAAAATTTTATCCAAATTAAATCTAATAAAACTCTGGCTGTTCTATCGATACCGTACTTTGATACTCCAGTAGTCCTTGGATGATGTTTTACAGGAATTTCAATTATTTTAGCTCCGACTTCAGCTGCAATGGCGGGTATAAATCTATGCATCTCACCATAGATCCGAATATTTTTTATGACTGTGCTTCTGTAGACTTTAAGTGAACATCCGTAATCATGTAATTTAACACCAGTTACCTTGGAAATCAGGCTATTTGCAATTTTTGACGGAATTTTTCTTGTAATAGTAGCGTCATAGCGATTCTTTCTCCAGCCAGAGACAAGATCAATATTATGATTTTTCTCTATCAAATCTAGTAATTTAGGAATATCTTCCGGCTCGTTTTGAAGGTCTCCATCCATTGTTACTATGAACTCCCCGATTGAAAAATCAAAACCAGCTTGTAAAGCAGTTGATTGTCCATAATTTCTTGTCAAAGTGATTATTTTTAACCAACTAAAGCCAATTTTTTCTTTTTCCAAAACTTCAGTAGTATTGTCCGTGGATCCGTCATCAACAAAAAGCACTTCAAAATCACTCGGATAATTTTTGGACAATACATTGCCGAGTTTATTTATTAGGGTAGTTATTGCCTCTGCTTCATTAAACACAGGAATTACAACGGAAATTTTAGTCGTCATAAATTAAAATCTTTTTTTGTTTTTATTACTCCAAAACATCATTATTTTCTGATTACTTTTTTCTTGGAGGATTATGTCATTAATTCTTACATCATTTATTTTGTGTACATTATCAAAATAAATCTCTAATTCATTACTTAGATTTTGAGCATTTTCATTTGATAGTGAACTAACTTTCATAACCAGTAGTAATTGTTTTTTTAAATCATCATCTGTTAATGGCTGTGTTAGATCCCAATGATGCCTTATCTTAGAGTTTTTTTTCCAACTTCTAATTTTGTCTGGTGGGAGATAGATAGCCATGTTAGCTAGAATACCCCTGTCTTCAGCAACCACAAGAAAGTTATTTTCATTATGAGTTTTATTTGAAATTATTTGCATTAAACTTTGATAACCTCTGACTTGAAGAAAAGGATTGGAATTTGGATCGTCTGATTTATCTGTATAACTAAAGAGTTTAGGACCCATGATAAAGCACACTAGAAAAAATATATGAATTACTAGTGAAAAAGTAAAGATATAATTCAAACCAACTCTAAGTTTTTTTGAGAGTTTAGTTTGTTCTTGATCAACAACTGTGGTGATTAAAAGACAAATGCTTATGCTTGCAGGAGCAGCCCAATTTATTTCAGTTTCTCCAAAAAAGCTCAAACACAGAACAAATAACAGAATAGTCCAGCTAAAAATAAAAAGCATTTCAAGTATTGAGTTTTTTGATTTCAAATAAAAATAGGAGAAAAACCTACCAAAACTTATTAGTAAAAAAAGCAAAAACAAAAGTGGCCCAAAAATAACAAATTGACCTACAAAAAATTCTATAACTGGTTTAAAACTTAATAAAAGCCGGTTATCAATATTTGTCATTTCGGCGTGGTGGATTACGGTTGGAAATTTCTGTTGAATGTTCCAGATAATATTTGGAGAGAAAATGAATATCGACAATAAAAAACTAATCCAAGGTTTTTTTGAAATAAGTTTTTTTTGAGACAATAAATAAATAAATGCAGAAATCAAGAAAAACACCATCGAGTATTTTGTAAGCAAACCACAACCAACGAAAAACCCACATAACAACCACCACTTCAGTGTGTCAGTGTTAATACCTTTGATTAAACAAAAGAGAGAAATTGACCAAAAAAATAATAACCAGGCGTCCGTTGTAGCAAATTGGCTGTAAAAAGAGCTAACTGGCAGAATAAAAAATAAAAACCCTGTCCAAACTGCAACTGATTTTTTTTTAGTAATTTCTAAACTAGACAGACAAACAAAAATAGCTGAAATGGCAAACGCTAAGGGTTGTAAATTACGGAGATTAATATTGGCTATATCATCAACAATCAATAAATTTAGTCCCAAGATCCATGCAATAAAGGGAGGTTTTGAAAAGTATCCAAAATTTAATTCTCTTGACCATGCTAGATATTGTGCTTCATCGATTGCCAAAGGTAGACTTCCTAAAAATAATGGATGGTGTATGGCCAAATATCTAATAGCTAATATTAAAAAAAAGAGACAAAAAATCAAAATTAAGAAATTTTTTTCGTTCTTTTTATCCGAAATTTTGTTTAAATAATTATTCATTAATTGATGATAAGTAAATTTTAAGGATGAATGAAGCTAGATTTGTACATTTGAGGATGCATTCTGAATATTCCATTTCAGATAGCATTATCAAAATTCCACTTGCCCTAAGTCGAGCATTTTCAGATAACCAAGTTGCTCTTGGATTAACTGATCTGGGTAATACATTCGCATTCCTTAAGTTTTATAGAGAAGCCAGAAAAAAAGGTATAAAACCTATTCTGGGAATTGACATGTGGATTAAGCACAATGACAACAATGTTAATTCATCTAGAATTTTGTTGCTATGTAAAAGTGACAAAGGATATAAGAGGTTATGTAGGCTGATTTCAAAAGCCTGGTTGAATAATTCATTGAAAAATAGAGCTGAGATCGAATTCGATTGGCTAAATGAAAAAGATGACCTTTTAGGGGGAAAAATGTCGGATGGCTTAATCTGTTTGTCTGGCGGATTGTTGGGGGAAATAGGACAAAAAATTACCAGAAATTCTAAAAAAATGGATTTTGAAGTTAGGACATTAATCAATAAATACAAAGAGACATTTGATAGTAATTTTTATCTTGAGGTTCATCGTGCTGGCTTTTCAGAGGAGGAACTCTATATTGATAAAATTGTTTCACTCACACATTCATTACAAATTCCTTTAGTTGCTACTCATCCGATCCAGTTCCTAGATGAAAAAGATTTTTCTGCGCACAATGCCAGGGTTTGCATTGCAGAAGGTGATGTTTTAAGTAATCGAGAAAATAAAGAAAGATTTACGACGCAACAGCATTTTCTGAGTCAAGTTGAAATGATTGATAAGTTTTCTGACCTTCCTGGAGCAATTGAAAACACTTTGGAGATATCAAAAAAGTGTAATTTAGAGTTGGAGGTTGGAGTTACAAAACTACCCAAATTTTCGNTCAATAGTAAATTATCCTTGGAGGATTATTTCACTAAGTTGGCACACAATGGCTTAGATCATAGATTGAGTCAATCTACACAAAATACAGACAATAAGGGATCTAAAAAAAAGGTTTATAAAAATCGTTTAGAGCATGAATGCAAAATAATCATTGATATGGGTTATGCGAGTTATTTTTTAATTGTTGCGGATTTTATAAACTGGGCNAAATCCAATGATGTTCCAGTTGGTCCTGGTAGAGGGTCCGGCGCGGGTTCTTTAGTGGCTTACTGTCTGGGCATTACAGATTTGGATCCACTTCCATATACACTTTTGTTTGAAAGATTTTTGAATCCCGAAAGAGTGTCAATGCCTGATTTTGACATAGATTTTTGTCAAGAAAAGAGACAATTGGTTATTGATTATGTAAGAGAAAAATATGGGCGCGAAGCAGTAAGTCAAATAGTTACATTTGGAACAATGGCTTCAAGGGCAGTAATACGTGATGTTGGACGTGTTTTGGAAATGCCTTACTTTTTTTGTGATCAACTATCTAAATTAATTCCAGTCGTACAGAATAAACCTTTGTCTTTACAGGAGGCCAGAAAAAAAGAACCTGAGTTATTAAAACGCGAAAAATCTGAGGAGGAAGTAAGAGAATTACTCAAATTAGCCGAACCCTTAGAGGATTTAGTCAGAAATGTCGGAATGCATGCAGGAGGTGTTTTAATAGCGCCAGGTAGACTTACNGATTTTTGNCCTCTATATCAGGCGCCTGGAATCAGTGGGGATGAAGGTGTGATTTCTATGTTTGATAAAGATGATATTGAATTGAAAGGTCTTGTAAAATTTGATTTTTTAGGACTAAGGAATTTGACTTCACTAGCAACGGCTGTCACTGAGGNCAATAAACTTNACCCTGAAAAAAAACTATCACTTGATGAATTAAATAAGTTTGATGATCCCGCNACNTACNCTTTACTTAAAAAAGCCAATACTATCGCAATTTTCCANCTTGAGTCAGTTGGAATGCGAAGATATTTACANAAACTAGAACCTGATTGCTTTGAAGATATTATTGCAATGTTAGCCTTGTATCGACCAGGCCCACTAAACTCGGGAATGGTTGATGATTTTATTTTAAGAAAATTAGGCCAACAGAGAATAGAATATTTTCATCCGGATCTAAAAGAGTGTTTGAGTACAACATACGGTGTAATTGTTTATCAAGAACAAGTGATGCAAATTGCTCAAATAATAGCTGGATATTCACTTGGCAGTGCAGATTTGCTAAGAAGAGCAATGGGCAAGAAAAAATTGGATGAAATGTCAGAACAGAGGAAAGTTTTCGTNAATGGTGCAAAAAAAAGAGGTTATACGACAAGCTTGGCTAATAGACTGTTTGATTTAATGGAAAAATTTGCTGAATACGGATTTAANAAGAGTCATACTGCTGCTTATGCTGTAGTTACNTATCAAACAGCTTGGTTAAAATGTCATCATCCAGCACCTTTTTTNAGTGCTACTTTGACTTCTGAAATGGGTGATACTGACAGGGTTAGCTTGCTCATTACAGATGCAAGAGAAAATGGTATTGAAGTTTTGCCTCCTAATATTAATATCTCAAATATGGGTTTTATGGCTGTCAGATGTAACGCAAAAGATTTGGATGATAAAGAAAAAGAAGTAGATGAAGATATTATTTCGATCAGGTATGGTTTGGGAGCTTTAAAAGGGGTTGGTGAAGCTGCTGTGAATAATATTATAAAGGCAAGAAATGAAAAGCTTTTTACCGATATTTTTGATTTTTGTTTAAGGGTCGACAGGAAAAGTGTTAATAAAAGAGCATTTGAATCCCTAATAAAATCTGGAGCTTTGGATGTACTTCATAAAAACGGACAAAATGCCAGAAGTGAACTTTTAAAATTATTGCCTAAAGCTGTTGAATTTGCTGAGCAAATCGAACTTAATGAGGCTCAAAACTCACTTTTTGAGGAGGATGTCTCTCAAGAGGTGATCTTTAACCAAGTGGAAAATGTTAAGGTTTGGGAATCTCGAAAAAAATTACTTGCTGAAAAAGAATCCCTTGGCTTTTTTCTGTCAGGACATCTGTTTGATTTGGTGGACGATGAAACAAAAAAAATATCAAGCCTTTCCTTAAAAAATATCAGTCCTAAACCCGAACCTTACTGGATAAGAGGAATTATATCCTCAAAAAGGAAACAAATAACTCGAAGAGGATCTGTCAACATAGTAGAAATTGATGATGGCAAAGCGAAAGTTGAAGTAAATGTTTTTCACGAAGCATTTGAAAAGTTTTCTGATAAATTAAAAATTGACGAATTTGTTATGATTTTGGCAAAAGTTGAAAGCGATGACTATACTGGAGGTCAAAGAGTGATTGCTGAGGATATAATGAATTTAGTAGACGTGAGGAGTAATTTTGCAAAAAATATAGTGATTGTTATCAAGCAAGATAGATCCTCTGAAGAGTTAAGTAACAATCAGTTTAAAGAATTAAAAGAATTATTTTTTGATTCAAAAAAAGAAACACTTGATGGTATAAATGTAATATTAAAGTTAGAAATAGAAAATATTAAATTTAGTTTGATGCTCCCTGATGAGTGGAAACTATCCCCCACTGACTATAATATTGACAAAATAAATCAGTCTCGAAATTTTCACTCAATAGAGCTAATTTATTAACAATTATTTCACTTTTTTTCTAGCAAGCAATTTATCACTTCAATAACATCTCTAGACCTAGCCTTACTTAATACCTCTTCCAAAGCAATTTTCATGGTGCCCTGGTATTTATGATCATAGTTTTGCCAATTATCGAAAGATCTTGAAAGTCTTGCTGCCATCTGTGAGTTGTGTTCATCGAGTAACAGAATTTCTCTTGCCCAAAGTTGATAACTTTTGGCATCAGAGTGAAATTCTTTTAAATTTTTAAAAAAAAATGTTCCTAAAACAGCAAAAACTCTATTAGGATTCTTGATTGTAAAAAAATTTTTTCCTAAAAATTCTTCAACAATAACCAATACTTTTTTATTATTACGAGAAAAAAAACTTTTGGACTCAATTTGTAAAGAAATCCACTTATCCAGAGCCAAATCATTGTGGTGAAATTTTTTGTAAAAAAAATGAAAAGCTTCATCACAAATAGCATTTCCAATAATTAGTAAAGATTTAAGGGCTTCAATCCGGTCGGTCATATTAGAAGCTTCGTAAAAATTTTTCTTAAGGATCGATTCCCATTCAGATCCAATGTCTAATTGACTCAGCCATATCTGAATTAAATTTTTTAATTGTCTTTTTCCAATTGAATTGGGGTCTATCTTATATTCCTTAATGACATCGGTTGAAGATATTTTATCTAATAAAGAAAAAAGCTCATTTTTTANAGTAAGTGCAATTGATCTAAGAACATAATTCTTTCTTTCAAATACCGCATTAGGGTCAATCAACAGTTTTTTTTCAATCAATCGTTCAATAATAAAATTGTCATGCGGAGGAGTTAGGATAGTAGCCTTGAAAGACTCACTAATATGATTGTTTTGTAGAATATCTTTTAATCCATCAACAAGATATGAAATAAATTTTTCTTGTTCGTTTTTTTTTGGTTCAAGTAATGCCAGCATATAAAGTTTTTGAGTTGCATCCCATTTGTTAAATAAATCACAATCATGTTTTAGTTGGAAAAGAGTTTGTTTTGAAGACGATTTTCTTATAACGTTAACCGGAGCTGAAAAATTTCTAAATAGTGAGATTTGAGGTTTTTCACATGTTATTGAATTAGGAAAGTAAAATTTAAGGGTTTTTTTTACTTCTTTAAATAAAATTAACTTTTCAATTTCTGGAAAAGCCAATTCTTTGGCATTGATAAATTTATATCTTATAGGGATAAGGAGTGGTTTGGTCTCGATTAACCCCTTTTGATTTTTTTGTTCTAGGGTAATTGTAAAAGTCAATGTTTTGGGGTTCCATATTTCATTAATTTCGACAACAGGTGTACCCTTTGAATCAAACCATCTCATGAAAATATGAAATAAATCTTCCCTCCCATTTGCTTCAAGCAATGATTTAACAAAGTCTTCGCAAGTTGCGGCTGACCCGTCAAAATTTTTAATATAAGAATCCATACCTTTTTGGAATCCGTTTTCTCCAAATATGGTATGAAGCATTCTGATAACCTCTGCTCCTTTTTCATAGACTGTGGTGGTGTAAAAATTTCCAATTTCGGAATAGCTATTAGGTCTTATGGGGTGAGCCATCGGGCTGGCGTCCTCAGGAAATTGTTTTTCTTTTATGATCTTGACGTCTTCAATACGCTTAACAGCTTTAGCACTAGAAGCTTGGTTTTTGGAAGAATTTTGTACATTAAAATCGGTGATAAATTCTTGTTCTCTAAAAACTGTAAGCCCTTCTTTAAGTGTTAACTGAAACCAATCTCTACAAGTAATTCTATTTCCTGTCCAGTTATGAAAATATTCGTGTCCAATTACAGCTCGTATTGATTCGTAGTCAATATCTGTGGAAAAGTCTTTGTCAGCTAAAACGTATTTAGTATTAAATAGATTTAGTCCTTTGTTTTCCATTGCCCCAGAATTAAAATCTGGAACCGCCACGACCATATATCTATTTAGATCAAGCTTCAAATTATTACGTTCCTCATCCCAATTTATTGCATTTTTTAAGGCCTCCAAAGCATGAAATATTTTTTTTATGTCTGTTTTATGTGTGTAGAATTGCAAAAGAACTTTTTTGCCTGAAAAAGTGGTAAATTTTTCTTCGTGAACCGATAGATCTGCTGCAACTAAGGCGAATAAATAGCACGGTTTGGGAAAGGGATCTTCCCATATTCTGGATAAAATTCCAGTATCTTCATTATAGGATTCGCTTATCAAGTTTCCATTAGAAAGAAGCACTGGAAATATTTTTCTTGGTGCATGTAAATGAACAGTGTATTTTGCAAGAATATCTGGACGATCAATAAAATAAGTTATATTTCGAAATCCTTCGGCCTCGCATTGTGTGTANAAACCAGATTTAGATAGATATAGTCCCGATAAATTAGTATTTTTGGATGGATCTATAATAGTCTCAATTTTTAATTTCCCACCACAAAAAAATGGAATTATCAGGTTCTCGGGATTTAGGATATATTTTTTTGAATCTATTTGTTCATCATTTACAAATATTCTTAACAGCTCTAAATTTTTTCCATTAAGAACAAGGTCATTTGATTTTTGCTTGGAAATTGTAGGAGTAACTGAATAAGTTGCTATAACTTTTGTTTTGTGAGGATCCAAGTAAAATTCAAGTAAGATATCCTTAATCAAAAAAGTCGGNGCTTTNTAATCCTCTAAAAAGATTTTTTCTTGAGTTGCAACTAAATTTTTTTTTCTATTCATTTTATGAAACTATTTTACAAATCTAAATTTTGTAACATCTCCGAAGTTTCAAACAGAGGCAAACCCATAACTCCGGAGTAGCTACCATTCAATTTTTTTATTACTTCCTGAGCTTTTCCTTGTATACCATAGCCACCTGATTTGTCCATTGGTTCACCACTCTCAATATAATTATTCAGCCAATTCTCTGATAAATTACCAAACCACACTGTAGAACACTGAGTAATTTGGTCAAATTCTAGTTTGGTTTGACGGCTATCCTCTTTAAAATGATGAATAAGCACCACAGATGTAAATACTTTGTGCGAATTGTTTGATAACATTTTAAGCATTTTGGTTGCTTGTTTTTTTGATTTAGGTTTACCTAAAATTTTATCTTTAAATGAAACTGTTGTATCAGCCGCTAAAATAGGGAGATATTTTCTTCCCATTTCGATCATGTTTTCGGTAGCAGTGATGGCTTTTTTTAATGCAATTCTTGCAACATATTTTTTTGGCATTTCGTTACTGTATGGAGTTTCAAGTTCATCCATGTTAATTTTTGGATTAGGTTTGAGTACTTTAACGTGTAAATTAAAATTACCAGCAATTTGATTTAATAATTTTCTTCTTCGCGGGCTTGATGAAGCTAAAAAAATTGTTTTAACGGTTTTCATAAATAGGTTTTCAAATGATTCGTTTGTAAACTAAATTAATCCACTAAAAAAGAGTTTAAAAAAATGGAAGTTGCAATATTTTGTAAAGTTATTGACAATTTCGGCGATGCTGGTTTTTGTTTAAGGCTGGCTAGAGGTTTGTCTAATAAAGTTAAGATCGTCCGAGTGTATTGCGACAATACGGCTTTGTTAAAAAAATTGTACACTTTTTGTAATCACCGTAATCATTTTATGCCAAAAAACCTTATTGTGTGCAAATACGACTCTGAATTTCAACTAGGGGAAATGGTGTCATTGAGTTTAGTTGTTGAAGCGTTTCAGGCTGAACCACCTATTGATTTTTTAAGAAAAATTGATAATTTAGGCGGTGTAACACGAGTCATATTAGATCATTTGGTTACTGATATGCGAATGGACTCTTTTCAAAATAAACTTGCACCGGATTATAAATTATTGAATTATTTTGTTGGTTGTGGTTGGGAAAATTCTCCCTCTGCAAACAGAAGATGGATTGCTCCAGGATTTTCTGCAATGAGTGCAGGATTAATTTCTAACGGATGGAGAAAAATTAACTCTTGTGTAAGAGAACAATTAAGAAATGAAATTTTGAACTCAAAAGATACAAAAATAAAAAAAAATTATAGTATTAGCATGGGACGTGTATTCATTGTTTGTGCATTCTTATATGAAATGAATGATTTTTTTTTGCAGTGCCCTGTACCCAAAGGCTTCGATAGCTTAGCATTGTGGGTGCCAAAATCAATAGTAATGAATCAAGTAGATTTTGACTGTGCCTTACAGTCATGTGATTTTAATTATGTNAGAGGTGAAGACTCCTTCCTNAGTGCTCATAATGCCGCTGCTAGCCAGTGGAAAGTTCCATTTGTATGGCAACCTTATTTTGAAAAAAANAAAGGACATGTTAGAAAGTTTGAGGGTTGGAAAAAAATTTTTCCTGAAGACAAATTTCGTTCATACTTGGAATTTGCAACACTAGTTGCGACAAGGAAGAATTCAGATTTTGTGGATAAATGGAAGAAATTAATTTGCGAATGGCACTTGTTTAGAATTAATTTTCATACTTACTGTTTGGAAGTTGTAAACCAAAAATCTCTAGAACAATCGCTACTGAACTGTACTAAAAAATAATTTATATTAAATTGTAGAAAGATCTTATGAAAACTGCACAGGAATTAAGAGTAGGAAATGTTTTTATGGTTGGATCTGATCCAATGGTTGTAATGAAAACCGAATACAATACTTCTGGAAGAAATGCTGCTGTAGTAAAGCTTAAACTAAAAAACCTACTTACTTCGTCAGCAACTGAAAATGTTTTCAAAGCAGATGAAAAATTTGAAACACTAGTTCTGGAAAGAAAAGAAGTTACATATTCATATTTTGCTGATCCACACTATGTTTTTATGGACAAANATTATAATCAGATAGATGTTGATAGGGAATCAATGGGCACAGCACTAGATTATTTAGAAGAAAATATGATTTGTGANTTNGTTTTTTATGACGATAAACCCATTTCTGTTGAAATGCCATCATGTGTTGTAAGAGAAATTTTATATACTGAACCTGCAGTCAAGGGGGATACCTCTGGTAAAGTAATGAAAAGTGCAAAAATNAAGCCTGGTGGTTTTCAAGTTTCTGTTCCAGCTTTTGTGGAAATTGGAGATAAAATAGAGATAGATACTAGGACAGCAGAATATAAAAGTAGAGTTAAATAATTTTTTGAAAACAGTTTCTAATAAATTACAACAAAGTTTCTTAAAAAAGTGCCAACTTGTGGTTGGATGGGAACATCTAAAAATTCTTGAAACAGATGGTTGGAAATCCGTTGAGGAGTTTTCTGTTGATTGGAGAAAAAAATTCTTTGGAAAACCATTAGCTGTATGTTTCCCGGGTTCTGTAAAAGAGTTGCAAAAGATAGTTGCACTTGCTGCTGAAACAGAAGTCAAGCTTGTTCCACAAGGTGGAAACACTGGTTTATCGGGAGGCGCTACGCCAGATAGTAGTATGGAGCAAGTTGTAGTTTGTTTAAACAGAATGAATAATATTCAAGCAACCGATTTTAAAAACAGATCAATTACATTACAAGCAGGCTGTACTCTGCGTGAGCTACAACTAGCAGCCGAGGATTTGGGTTTATTTTTTCCTCTTGATTTTACTTCAAGAGAGAAAGCCACTTTAGGCGGTTTATTGGCAACGAATGCTGGAGGNTTGTCTGTGCTTAAATATGGTAACGCNAGATCAATGTGTTTGGGATTAGAGGTTGTTTTACCTAATGGAGAATTATGGAATGGGTTGCGAGTTTTAAGAAAAGATAATTCTGGATATGATTTAAAGAATATTTTTATCGGAAGTGAAGGTACGCTAGGATTTATAACAGCAGCNACGATGTCTCTGGTTCAAAAACCAACAAATAAAATTACTGCTCTTTTGGTAGCTAATAACCTTGACTCAACTCTAGATTTTTTTTGCGATTTACAAATAAAGAGTAATGATCAATTAACAGCCTTTGAGTTTATAAATGAGGAAGCGATAAAGCTTTTAAAAAAATATTTTCCAAACACTATACCAAATATTTTGAGTAAACATAGCAACTGTATTTTCATNCTTGTTGAAATTTCTGCTTTTTCTTCAGGGAGCCATGTTGAGGATTTTAATCAGACTATAAACTTTCATGATTATTTACAAGACTGTATTTCTAAAGATGTTTTAATTGATGGCTTACAATCAGGAACTTCGAGCCGTACTGAACAATTTTGGCTGATGCGTGAATCCATAACTTATGCATCTGCTAAAGATGGCCCTCAGGTAAAACACGATATTTCAATTCCAATATCAAAAATACCAAAATTTGTAGACAGTATTTCAAAGAAAATTAACGAGTTATTTCCTAATACAAGAATAATAAACTTTGGACACTTAGGTGATGGTAATCTGCATTTCAATATTGCACCTCCTGATTTATTAGGAAGTGAAATNAACGAGGAGAAAAGGAAAAAAGCNTTTAAAAATTACCTTCTTNAACATGAAGATATGATAAGAAAATGTGTCCATGATGAGGTGATTTTGCATGAAGGNTCAATAAGTGCTGAGCATGGGCTCGGCCAATTAAGAAAAAATGAAGCAGCAAGATTAAAGTCACCAATAGAATTAAAAATGATGCAGAAAATAAAGAAAATTTTTGACATAAGAATTCATACCTTTTTGGAATCCGTTTTCTCCAAATATGGTATGAAGCATTCTGATAACCTCTGCTCCTTTTTCATAGACTGTGGTGGTGTAAAAATTTCCTATTTCGGAATAGCTATTAGGTCTTATGGGGTGAGCCATCGGGCTGGCGTCCTCAGGAAATTGTTTTTCTTTTATGATCTTGACGTCTTCAATACGCTTAACAGCTTTAGCACTAGAAGCTTGGTTTTTGGAAGAATTTTGTACATTAAAATCGGTGATAAATTCTTGTTCTCTAAAAACTGTAAGCCCTTCTTTAAGTGTTAATTGAAACCAATCTCTACAAGTAATTCTATTTCCTGTCCAGTTATGAAAATATTCATGTCCAATTACAGCTCGTATTGATTCGTAGTCAATATCTGTGGAAAAGTCTTTGTCAGCTAAAACGTATTTAGTATTAAATAGATTTAGTCCTTTGTTTTCCATTGCACCAGAATTAAAATCTGGAACCGCTACGACCATATATCTATTTAGATCAAGCTTCAAATTGTTACGTTCCTCATCCCAATTTATTGCATTTTTTAAGGCCTCCAAAGCATGAAATATTTTTTTTATGTCTGTTTTATGTGTGTAGAATTGCAAAAGAACTTTTTTGCCTGAAAAAGTGGTAAATTTTTCTTCGTGAACCGATAGATCTGCTGCAACTAAGGCGAATAAATAGCACGGTTTGGGAAAGGGATCTTCCCATATTCTGGATAAAATTCCAGTATCTTCATCATAGGATTCGCTTATCAAGTTTCCATTAGAAAGAAGCACTGGAAATATTTTTCTTGGTGCATGTAAATGAACAGTGTATTTTGCAAGAATATCTGGACGATCAATAAAATAAGTTATATTTCGAAATCCTTCGGCCTCGCATTGTGTGTATAAACCAGATTTAGATAGATATAGTCCCGATAAATTAGTATTTTTGGATGGATCTATAATAGTCTCAATTTTTAATTTTCCACCACAGAAAAATGGAATTATCAGGTTCTCGGAATTTAGGATATATTTTTTTGAATCTATTTGTTCATCATTTACAAATATTCTTAACAGCTCTAAATTTTTTCCATTAAGAACAAGGTCATTTGATTTTTGCTTAGAAATTGTAGGAGTAACTGAATAAGTTGCTATAACTTTTGTTTTGTGAGGATCCAAGTAAAATTCAAGTAAGATATCCTTAATCAAAAAAGTCGGGGCTTTGTAATCCTCTAAAAAGATTTTTTCTTGAGTTGCAACTAAATTTTTTTTTCTATTCATTTTATGAAACTATTTTACAAATTTAAATTTTGTAACATCTCCGAAGTTTCAAACAGAGGCAAACCCATAACTCCGGAGTAGCTACCATTCAATTTTTTTATTACTTCCTGAGCTTTTCCTTGTATACCATAGCCACCTGATTTATCCATTGGTTCACCACTCTCAATATAATTATTCAGCCAATTCTCTGATAAATTACCAAACCACACTGTAGAACACCGAGTAATTTGGTCAAATTCTAGTTTGATTTGACGGCTATCCTCTTTAAAATGATGAATAAGCACCACAGATGTAAATACTTTGTGCGAATTGTTTGATAACATTTTAAGCATTTTGGTTGCTTGTTTTTTTGATTTAGGTTTACCTAAAATTTTATCTTTAAATGAAACTGTTGTATCAGCCGCTAAAACAGGGAGATATTTTCTCCCCATTTCAATCATGTTTTCGGTAGCAGTGATGGCTTTTTTTAATGCAATTCTTGCAACATATTTTTTTGGCATTTCGTTACTGTATGGAGTTTCAAGTTCATCCATGTTAATTTTTGGATTAGGTTTGAGTACTTTAACGTGTAAATTAAAATTACCAGCAATTTGATTTAATAATTTTCTTCTTCGCGGGCTTGATGAAGCTAAAAAAATTGTTTTAACGGTTTTCATAAATAGGTTTTCAAATGATTCGTTTGTAAACTAAATTAATCCACTAAAAAAGAGTTTAAAAAAATGGAAGTTGCAATATTTTGTAAAGTTATTGACAATTTCGGCGATGCTGGTTTTTGTTTAAGGCTGGCTAGAGGTTTGTCTAATAAAGTTAAGATCGTCCGAGTGTATTGCGACAATACGGCTTTGTTAAAAAAATTGCACACTTTTTGTAAACACAATAATCATTCTATGCCAAAAAACCTTATTGTGTGCAAATACGACTCTGAATTTCAACTAGGGGAAATAGTGTCATTGAGTTTAGTTGTTGAAGCGTTTCAGGCTGAACCACCTATTGGTTTTTTAAGAAAAATTGATAATTTAGGCGGTGTAACACGAGTCATATTAGATCATTTGGTTACCGATATGCGAATGGATTCTTTTCAAAATAAACTTGCACCGGATTACAAATTATTGAATTATTTTGTTGGTTGTGGTTGGGAAAATTCTCCCTCTGCAAATAGAAGATGGATTGCTCCAGGGTTTTCTGCAATGAGTGCAGGATTAATTTCTAACGGATGGAAAAAAATCAACTCTTGTGTAAGAGAACAATTAAGAAATAAAATTTTGAACTCAAAAGATACAAAAATAAAAAAAAATTATAGTACTAGCTTGGGACGNGTATTCATTGTTTGTGTATTCTTATATGAAATGAATGATTTTTTTTTGCAGTGCCCTNTACCCAAAGGTTTTGATAGCTTAGCATTGTGGGTGCCAAAATCAATAGTAATGAATCAANTAGATTTTGACTGTGCCTTACAGTCATGTGATTTTAATTATGTGAGAGGTGAAGACTCCTTCCTNAGTGCTCATAATGCCGCTGCTAGCCAGTGGAAAGTTCCATTTGTATGGCAACCTTATTTTGAAAAAAATAAAGGACATGTTAGAAAGTTTGAGGGTTGGAAAAAAATTTTTCCTGNAGACAAATTTCGTTCATACTTGGAATTTGCAACACTAGTTGCGACAAGNAAGAATTCAGATTTTGTGGATAAATGGAAGANATTAATTTGCGAATGGNACTTGTTTAGAATTAATTTTCATACTTACTGTTTGGAAGTTGTAAACCAAAAATCTCTNGAACAATCGCTACTGAACTGTACTAAAAAATAATTTATATTAAATTGTAGAAAGATCTTATGAAAACTGCACAGGAATTAAGAGTAGGAAATGTTTTTATGGTTGGATCTGATCCAATGGTTGTAATGAAAACCGAATACAATACTTCTGGAAGAAATGCTGCTGTAGTAAAACTTAAACTAAAAAACCTACTTACTTCNTCAGCAACTGAAAATGTTTTCAAAGCAGATGAAAAATTTGAAACACTAGTTCTGGAAAGAAAAGAAGTTACATATTCATATTTTGCTGATCCACACTATGTTTTTATGGACAAAGATTATAATCAGATAGATGTTGATAGGGAATCAATGGGCACAGCACTAGATTATTTAGAAGAAAATATGATTTGTGAATTGGTTTTTTATGACGATAAACCCATTTCTGTTGAAATGCCATCATGTGTTGTAAGAGAAATTTTATATACTGAACCTGCAGTCAAGGGGGATACCTCTGGTAAAGTAATGAAAAGTGCAAAAATNAAGCCTGGTGGTTTTCAAGTTTCTGTTCCAGCTTTTGTGGAAATTGGAGATAAAATAGAGATAGATACTAGGACAGCTGAATATAAAAGTAGAGTTAAATAATTTTTTGAAAACAGTTTCTAATAAATTACAACAAAGTTTCTTAAAAAAGTGCCAACTTGTGGTTGGATGGGAACATNTAAAAATTCTTGAAACAGATGGTTGGAAATCCGTTGAGGAGTTTTCTGTTGATTGGAGAAAAAAATTCTTTGGAAAACCATTAGCTGTATGTTTCCCNGGTTCTGTAAAAGAGTTGCAAAAGATAGTTGCACTTGCTGCTGAAACAGAAGTCAAGCTTGTTCCACAAGGTGGAAACACTGGTTTATCGGGAGGCGCTACGCCAGATAGTAGTATGGAGCANGTTGTAGTTTGTTTNAACAGAATGAANAATATTCAAGCAACNGATTTTAAAAACAGATCAATTACATTACAAGCAGGCTGTACTCTGCGTGAGCTACAACTAGCAGCCGAGGATTTGGGTTTATTTTTTCCTCTTGATTTTACTTCAAGAGAGAAAGCCACTTTAGGCGGTTTATTGGCAACGAATGCTGGAGGGTTGTCTGTGCTTAAATATGGTAACGCNAGATCAATGTGTTTGGGATTAGAGGTTGTTTTACCTAATGGAGAATTATGGAATGGGTTGCGAGTTTTAAGAAAAGATAATTCTGGATATGATTTAAAGAATATTTTTATCGGAAGTGAAGGTACGCTAGGATTTATAACAGCAGCTACGATGTCTCTGGTTCAAAAACCAACAAATAAAATTACTGCTCTTTTGGTAGCTAATAACCTTGACTCAACACTGGATTTTTTTTGTGATTTACAAATAAAGAGTAATGATCAATTAACAGCCTTTGAGTTTATAAATGAGGAAGCGATAANGCTTTTAAAAAAATATTTTCCAAACACNATACCAAATATTTTGAGTAAACATAGCAACTGTATTTTCATTCTTGTTGAAATTTCTGCTTTTTCTTCAGGGAGNCATGTTGAGGATTTTAATCAGACTATAAACTTTCATGATTATTTACAAGACTGTATTTCTAAAGATNTTTTAATTGATGGCTTACAATCAGGAACTTCGAGCCGTACTGAACAATTTTGGCTGATGCGTGAATCNATAACTTATGCATCTGCTAAAGATGGACCTCAGGTAAAACACGATATTTCAATTCCAATATCAAAAATACCAAAATTTGTAGACAGTATTTCAAAGAAAATTAACGAGTTATTTCCTAATACAAGAATAATAAACTTTGGACACTTAGGTGATGGTAATCTGCATTTCAATATTGCACCTCCTGATTTATTAGGAAGTGAAATTAACGAGGAGAAAAGGAAAAAAGCATTTAAAAATTACCTTCTTGAACATGAAGATATGATAAGAAAATGTGTCCATGATGAGGTGATTNTGCATGAAGGTTCAATAAGTGCTGAGCATGGGCTCGGNCAATTAAGAAAAAATGAAGCAGCAAGATTAAAGTCACCAATAGAATTAAAAATGATGCAGAAAATAAAGAAAATTTTTGACCCATCAAATATTATGAATCCTGGAAAGGTNTTATAAATTCTATTTACCTTTTTTTGAAACAATCATGTCAAGTACGTCCTGCGTTTGTTGTTTCCAAGTTGTTCTAGAAAACTTAAAATTTTTTTCCAAGCTTGAGCAGTCAAGATGAGAATTTAGTGGTCTTGTAACACTAGTGTCAAAACTTGAACTTTTAACAGGTAAAATTTTTTGTGATTTATTAAAATTAAAAATTCCTTTTTCTAAAGCTAAATCAGCGATATACCTTGCAAAACCAAACCAACTTGTTGTTCCCTTAGCGGTCAAATGATANGTCCCTAATTTATTNTGTAATTGTTTATTTTCTATTGCATGCAAGCAAAATTGAGAAATAAACTCAGATGATGTTGGGGACCCAATTTGGTCNTCAACTANTTTTAGAGATTCTNGATTTTTTAGTTTTTTTATAATTTTTTTTAGAAAATTATTTCCATTTTGNGAAAAGACCCAACTAGTTCTTAAAACAATAGCTGGTATCAGAGAGTCTCTTATAATTTCTTCACCTTTAATTTTGCTTTTTCCATAAACATTCAGCGGCTTTGTCTCAGAATTTGGATACCATGGCTTATATCCAGAGCCATTAAAAACATAATCTGTCGAAAAATGAATGAGTACAGTATTATTAATTTTTAAATTTTTTTTTAGCTCGCTAGATATAGTCAATAAAGCATTAGCATTAATCTCATACGCCAAGCTTTGATTCTTTTCGGCAGCATTTACGTCAGTAAATGCTGCGGCATTTATTAAAAAATCAATTTTATGTTTGTTCAATATATGAAAAAGGTTTTTTGATAATTTTTGTTGATCATCAAGAGGCATTTCAAATCTATTAAATGATAAAATCTTGTGTTTATTGTTGTTTTTTAATATAGATTGTCCTACTTGACCAGTTTTTCCTAATAATAATATATTCATCTTTGTATTCAACGGTTATGGAAATAGTAAATTTTTTTCACTTAATTGTTCTAGTGTCATGGCAGCTTTATCTTTGTTTGAAATNATTNGATTTGTTATTTTGTAATCATCAANTCCCCAATTTATATTAATTAATGGATCATTCCATACTAATGTACCGTCACTATTGGGGGCGTAAAAATTATTTGTTTTATAAATGACATCAGTGTCATTTTCGATTGCTAAAAATCCATGGGCAAAACCCTCTGGGATAAATAACATGAGTGAATTGTTTTCATTAATTTCTAACGATTCCCATTTTCCAAAATTTTTTGATTTAACCCTAAGATCTACAACAACGTCTAANATTGCACCCCTGGCAACTCTTAGTAATTTAGCTTGCGCGTTGGGATTAAGTTGAAAATGCAAACCTCTTAAAACTCCTTTCCTAGATCTTGAGTGGTTATCTTGAACAAAATTTATTTCCTGGGGAAAAATATTGAAAAATTTTTTTTTATTAAAAGATTCTAAAAAAAATCCTCTATCATCAGAGTGAACGATATTTTGGATGATTTTTACTTCAGAGAAAATACCTAAATTTGAGCACTTCATAATTACTTTTTTTTATTTAATAAGTTAATTAAATATTGACCATAGCCGCTTTTATTCAAAGGTTGAGCTAAGTTTTCTAAATTCTCGTCTGTTATCCATTTTTTTCTCCAAGCAATTTCTTCAGGACAAGAAATTTTCAGACCTTGTCTTTTTTCAATTGTACGGATGAACTGACTGGCTTCAAGTAATGAATCGTGTGTACCAGTATCTAACCAAGCATAGCCTCTTCCAAATTTATGTACTTTAAGCTTTTGGTCATAAAGGTAACTAAGATTTAAGTCTGTTATTTCGAGTTCCCCTCTTTGTGAGGGTTGGAGTGACCTACACCTTTTGGATACATCTTCGTCATAAAAGTATAAGCCGGTAACAACAAAATTTGATTTTGGAAAATTAGGTTTTTCTTCAATCGATTTTATGTGCCCGTATTCGTCAAATTCTATAACACCAAATGATTTTGGATCATCAACTTGGTATGCAAATATATAAGCATTACTATTTTCATTAGAAGTTGTCATGAGAGTATCAGACATGCCTTGACCATAAAAAATGTTATCGCCTAGGACAAGAGCAGAGGGATTATCTTTTATAAAATTTTCTCCAATCAAAAATGCTTGAGCTAGGCCCTCAGGCTTTTGTTGAATGAGGTAGCTAATTTCTACTCCCCATTTTTTTCCCGTTCCTAAGATAAATTTAAAATGATTTATATCTCTTGGAGTGGAAATCAGCAGGATCTCTCTTATTCCTGCTAACATTAAAACACTTAATGGGTAATAGATTAAGGGTTTATCGTATATAGGCAAAAGTTGCTTGGAAAAAGCTAATGTAGTTGGAAAAAGTCTTGTTCCTAAACCTCCAGCAAGAATAATGCCTTTACGATTTTTCATTTTTACCTTTTTTTAGATTTTTTAATATGTTGCTCGTTAACCCAGTTTTGATATGAATTATTTTTAATTGATTCTATCCATTTTGAGTTATCAATGTACCACTTAACAGTTTTCTTCAAGCCTGAAAACAAAGTTTCTTTGGGCTCCCAACCTAAAGTATCACGAATTTTTTGGTTGTTAATGGCATACCTCTTATCGTGACCAGGTCGGTCATCTACAAATTTGATTAGTTCGTGATATTTTTTAATTTTTTTTGAGGATATTACTGGCATCAATTCATCTAAAATTGAGCATATTTTTTTGACTAATTTTATATTTGTTGATTCAAAATTTCCACCGATATTATAGGTCTCACCAATAACACCCCTGTCAAGTACAAGTGATATAGCTCTACAGTGATCATTGACATAAAGCCAGTCACGAATCTGCATTCCATTTCCATAAATAGGAATGGGCTTTTCATCCAAAGCACTAGATATTACTAAAGGTATTAGTTTTTCAGGAAATTGATATGGCCCATAATTATTTGAGCAGTTAGTAATCAATGTTGGTAAATTGTATGTTTTGTTCCAAGCTCTAACTAAAAAATCACTACTTGCCTTTGACGCTGCATATGGACTATTGGGTTTATACGGGTGGTTTTCAGAAAAACTAGGTTCTCTGAGTTTCAAACTGCCGTATACCTCATCGGTACTAACATGTAAAAATCTGAATTGATTTTTTGACATGTTGTTTTTGTTTTCAGAGGCTTTATTACTAAGTGTTAAAAAATATTCATAAGAACTTTCTAGTAAATTAAATGTTCCATTAATATTAGTTTCAATAAATTTAGATGGCCCGCTTATTGATCGATCAACATGGCTTTCAGCGGCAAAATGAATAATCGCTCTGGGCATTAAGTTTTTAATATTTTTTTTTAATTCAACACTATCGTTAATATCGCATTTAATAAAATCAAAGCTTGGGTTTTTTTGAACATTTGAAAGATTGTTCATATTTCCCGCGTAAGTAAGATTGTCTAAAACCACAATTCTTTCTGACACAACTTGCTCGTTTAGCAAATGCAAAACAAAATTTGAGCCTATAAAGCCTGCACCACCAGTAATTAAAATCAATTAAGTCAACGAATACATTAAGATTAAAAATTAAGTAATAAATAAGATGATTTTTTTAAATCTATTGTGGTCAGATTAAAAAAAGTAATCATTAAAGATCTTAAAAGCTATTTTTACTTGGATCAAGTTTTAATTAAAAATTAATAAAGTTCATCTNTTAAAACTTTATACTTAATTTAAATTAAGTCTAATTGGAACACCAATATGAATATTACTATTATAGGAGCAGGTTATGTCGGTTTAGTGACTGGCGCTTGTCTTGCTGATGTCGGAAATAAAGTTTTATGTTTTGATTCAGATAAGTCAAAAATTACGCAGTTAAAAAATGGTTCTATACCAATTTATGAACCAGGGCTATCGATATTAGTCGAAAAAAATCTAAGTTCTGGACGACTTAAATTTACTCATGATGTTGAGGAATCTGTCGATCACGGGGATGTTCAGTTTATTGCAGTGGGTACTCCGCCAAAAGAGAATGGTTCAGCCGACCTTAACCATGTTTTGGATGCAGCTAAGAATGTTGGCAAATATATGAAAGATAAAAAAATTATTGTTGACAAATCTACTGTACCAGTAGGAACTGCTGATAAAGTCAAAGCGACAATTTTAAAAGAGTTAAATGCTCGCGATAAAAATCATCTGTTTTATGTTGTTGCAAACCCGGAATTTTTGAAGGANGGAGCTGCAATTTCTGATTTTCAAAAACCAGACCGAATTGTTTTAGGAACCGATTCCTTTGAAGCTGAAATAACGATGAGAAGANTTTATGCTCCATTTCAGCGAAACAGAGATAAAATAATAATNATGGATATTAGGTCTGCAGAACTAACNAAATATGCTGCGAATGCNATGCTTGCCACAAGGATTTCGTTTATGAATGAACTCGCCAATCTTGCAGAAAAACTTGGAGCTGATATAGAGCAAGTCCGACACGGAATCGGTTCTGATTCTCGTATTGGTTANAGTTTTTTATATCCAGGATGTGGTTATGGAGGGTCATGTTTCCCAAAAGATGTAAAAGCATTAATCAAAACTGCATCGAATTTAAACCAGAGATTAGAAGTACTTAATTCAGTTGAAGTTGCTAACAACAATCAAAAGCTTATTTTGGTAAAGAAAATAGTAAGCNAATATGGAGAGGATTTAAATGGAAAATTATTTGCCATATGGGGACTTTCATTTAAACCTGGAACTGACGATATGCGCGAGGCACCTAGCATTACCGTAATCGGTGAGTTAATCAAAAGAGGGGCGTCCATAATAGCTTATGATCCAATATCAATGGAAGAGTCAAAAAAGTTTTTTAAAAGTTCAATTTCCTATGCTCAGAGCCCTTTAGAAACTCTTAATGGTGCTGACGCTCTTTTAATTTTGACCGAATGGAAAGAATTTAGAAGTCCTGACTTTACAGAAATGTCAAAAAGGCTTAAGGGCTCAAAAATTTTTGATGGAAGAAATATATATGATCCCAAACAGTTAGAGTCGAGTAATTTGTCTTACGAAGCAATTGGCCGTCAATCTCATAAATTAAATTAGAAAAANTTTTGGATAATAAATTAATTAGCAGTACCTCCATGAAGAAGTTTTTTTTCGACCTTCAGGACTTCATTTGTNATGAAATTAACAAGCAGGAGATCGAACAGTTTGAAATAGATGATTGGAATAAGTCCTCCAATAATGAACTTAAAGGTAACGGTCGTACACGAATAATTGAAAATGGTTCTTTGTTTGAACGTGGTGGAGTAAATTTCTCTCACGTTTTTGGTAAAAGTCTACCTCCTTCAGCAACAAAAATAAGACCTGAGTTAGAGGGAAGACCTTTTGAAGCTATGGGGCTTTCACTNGTCTTTCACCCACGAAATCCACATGTTCCAACTGTTCACATGAATGTTCGTTTTTTTATTGCTCACNCTAAAAAGAAAGAGGAAGTTGAAGTTTGGTGGTTTGGCGGAGGTATGGATCTAACTCCATATTATCTTTATGAGGAAGATGCAAAACATTTTCACGAATGTTGTAAAACTGCACTTGACCCATTTTCTTTAAATTATTATCAAGATTTTAAAAAAAACTGTGATGAATACTTTTATTTGAAACATAGAGGTGAGACNAGAGGAATTGGAGGTATTTTTTTTGATGATTTTTCAGAACTTGGTTTTGAAAAAAGCTTCGACATGGTTCGTAACATTGGTTATTGTTTTGTTAATGCGTATTTGCCAATAGTTTCAAGACGCAAAAGTTTAGTTTATGGAGATAAAGAAAGAGATTTCCAGTTATATCGTCGAGGTAGATATGTTGAATTCAACCTAGTTTATGATCGAGGAACCATTTTTGGACTTCAATCTGGGGGNAGGATAGAAAGTATTTTGATGTCAATGCCACCTTTTGTTAAGTGGAAATATAACTTTGTTCCTGAGATAGGAAGTCCAGAGGAAAAGCTTTATAGGTTTTTAAGGCCAATAAATTGGCTTGAATACAAGCTCTAGATGATTCAAANTCGAAATTCAAAAATTTTGGTGACTGGTGCGGCCGGTTTTATTGGAAGTGCTGTATCTGAAAAGATTGTAAATTTGGGTTTTGAGACGCTGGGTGTCGATAATCTAAATGATTATTACGATCCAAAATTAAAGTTGGCNAGGATTGATAGGGTCAAAAAAAATACCAACAATAGTAAAAATTTTAATTTTTTAAAACTTGATCTTAGTAAGCAAAATGATGTAAAAAAAATTTTTACCNATGGACCTTTTAAATATATAGTGCACCTAGCTGCTCAAGCAGGAGTNAGATATTCATTAATAAACCCATCGGCTTACGTCGAGAGTAATATCAATGGTTTTGTTAACCTTCTTGAGGGTATAAAAGAAATTGGTGGAACAGAACATTTTATCTATGCCTCATCTTCAAGTGTTTACGGTGGTAATGCCGTATTGCCTTTTCACGAGAGAGATAGAGTTGACCACCCTGTAAGTTTATATGCTGCTACGAAAAAATCTAATGAATTATTGAGCTTTGTTTATTCTAATTTATATAAAATCCCATCCACTGGATTAAGAATTTTCACTGTGTATGGACCATGGGGCAGGCCCGATATGGCGGCATTTAAATTTGTAAATGCAATTTTGAATGGTGAAAAAATTGAAATTTATAATAATGGTGACATGTTAAGAGATTTTACCTATATTGATGATGTTGTTGAAGGAATTGTATGTCTATTAGANAAGAAACCTATACTTAATAGTCCACACAGTAAGAATTTCCTAAAAAAAGATGTACCATATCAAGTTTTGAATTTAGGAAATAACAGTCCTGAATTATTAATGGATTTTGTTTCGACAATAGAAACATGTTTGGGTGTTAAGGCCAAAATAGAATTAAAGCCTATGCAACCAGGAGATGTTGTCTCGACATATGCGGACATGAGCGCTTTTAGTAAACATACAGGTATGAAAATTAAAACGTCATTGAAACATGGGTTAAAAAATTTTGTNGTTTGGTATAAGCAGTACTATAAAAAGTAGAATTAAAAANATNATGTTATTTTAATTAACTAATTTAATAACTTTAAGTAATTTTAAATTTTGACNACTTGANAAGGTATTAAATGAGCGAAGATTATTTTGAAAAAGACATTCGGCTTCTTGGTAACTTGTTGGGAGATACAATAAGAGAGCAAGAAGGAGAAAAGATCTTNGAGCTAATAGAGAAAGTTCGAAGATTAAGCGTTTCTTATCGTAGACATGAGGATGTTGCTGCGGGAAAAGCGCTCGANAAAATTTTAAAAAGTCTCAGTCCTGACGAAGCAGTTGTCGTAATTAGAGCGTTTACATTTTTTTTACATTTTATCAATATTGCTGAAGATCAGTCGCAATTAAGATTTATGAATAAAGAAGATCATAACTCATCTCTTGTAAATGCTATACCAGGCTCATTAGACTATTCATTTGCCAAACTTGATCGTTCGAGCATTAATAAAAGCCAAGTTTTGGATCTTTTGGGTAAAGCTCACGTATCGCCAGTCTTAACAGCTCATCCAACAGAGGTTCAGAGAACAAGTGTTTTAGATGCCGAAAAAGAAATTGCTCGTTTGTTAAATCAAAGAAGCATTTATGTNAATGAAAAATNTACAGACAGTTTAATCAANAATGAGAAAAAAATTCGGTCAATCGTAACCCAGTTGTGGCAGACTCGTCTTTTAAGATCATCCAAACTATCAGTTGCTGATGAGATTGAAAATGTGTTAGCTGTGTATAAAAGCACTTTTCTCAAGGAAATACCNCGTTTATACAATTCCCTTGAAGAAAAACTTGGAGGACAATCTTTGGCAAGTTTTTTTAGAATGGGAAATTGGATTGGTGGAGATAGAGATGGAAACCCAAATGTAAGTTCTGATACTCTTGAACTTTCAGTCCTGCGTCATGGAGAGACTGCATTAAGACATTATTTATTGGAAGTTCATCGACTTGGATCTGAAATGTCTATGTCTCAAAGACTTGGTGGGTCAAGTTACGAACTACAAAAATTGGCTGTTGCCGCAAAAGATTCTAATCCTCATAGGAAAGATGAGCCGTATCGACAGGCTTTGNTAGGAATTTATGCTCGTTTAGCAGCAACTTTAAATGAATTAACTGGTAAACAAGCCCAAGCTCATGCTATCCCTCCTTCATTTTCATACTCTCATCCTGGTGAATTTTTATCTGATTTGACTGTAATAGAAAATTCTTTGAGGGAGAATAAAGGCGACCGATTAATNGCTCCCAGATTAGAAAGTTTAATCAGAGCTGTAAAAGTATTTGGTTTTCATCTTGCCACAGTTGATCTCAGACAGAGCTCTGACGTTCATGAATCGGTAATAAGTGAATTATTACTGAATGCAAGAATCGTTTCTAATTACCCTGAGTTGTCTGAGATAAAAAAACAAGAGTTGTTAATTTCGTTATTAAAGGACGCTAGGAATTTGAGAGTCTTGGGTGCAGAATATTCAGAAAAATGCCATTCCGAGCTTGGTGTGTTTGAAAAAGCTAATGATCTTATTAAAATTTTTGGTCCTGAAGTTATTAGGCACTACATAATTAGTCATACTGAGGAGGTCAGTGATCTTCTTGAGGTGGCTGTTCTTCAAAAAGAAACCGGCCTAATGCATTCCAGTCTAGATTTTGGAGCCAAATTAAAATTAGTAATTGTTCCGTTGTTTGAAACAATTGAAGATTTGAGGAAATCCGATACTATAATGCGCAAATTTTATGATTTAGCTGGAGTCGCAGATCTGATGCGTCATTCTGGCGGACTTCAGGACATAATGTTGGGATATTCTGATAGCAATAAAGACGGGGGTGTTCTTACAAGTAGCTGGGAAGTTTATCAAGCTTCAACTAACTTAGTAAATCTTTTCAAAGAAATCAAGGGNGTAACTCTAAGACTTTTCCATGGAAGGGGCGGAACAGTAGGAAGAGGAGGAGGACCAAGTTATCAGGCGATTCTTGCTCAACCGCCAAATACAGTTAGAGGTCAAATAAGACTCACAGAACAGGGTGAAATAATTTCAAANAAATACGGAACACCCGAATTGGGCCGATTAAATCTAGAAACATTTGTTTCAGCTACNATTGAAGCAACTTTGGTACCTCCAGAAAAAGAGATTCCTGAGGAATTCATTGATGCCGCAAAAAAATTGTCACAATATGGATACGATGCTTACAGAAAAATGGTTTATGAAAGTGATGGGTTTTCNGATTACTTNTTTAANAGTACGCCAATATCCGAGATCGCTGCCCTGAATATTGGATCAAGACCAGCCGCAAGACCTAGCTCTGGAGCTGAGAAAAAAAATATTGAAGATCTAAGAGCTATTCCTTGGAGTTTTTCGTGGGGCCAAAGCAGGCTTGCTCTTCCCGGTTGGTTTGGTTTTGGTACTGCACTTGAAACCTTTGCATTGGAGTCTCCTCAGACAAACAGAGCATTATTGCTCGAAATGGCAAGAGATTGGCCTTTTTTTCAAGCTCTTATTTCAAATATTGATATGGTTATGGCTAAAGCTGATATTGGAATAGCAAGAAGATANGCAAGGTTGGGTGATAATCCAAAATCGTCTCGTAAAATTTTTTCAAGAATAAGAGATGAATGGAGTAGAACTAAAGGTGCACTTGAATTTGTTACTGGATCTGGTGATAGGCTATCTTCAAACCCTCAACTTGCAGGTTCGATTCAACGACGCTTTCCCTATCTGGATCCTTTAAATCATCTTCAGGTAGAATTGATTCGGAGGTGGAGAAGTGGGGTGCAAGACGAGAGAACCAAAAGGGGTATCCATCTAACAATTAATGGTGTAGCAACAGGTATAAGAAATACTGGTTAGTTAAGAGCTACCTAAAATCTAAAATATTTATGAAGTTTATTCCGCATTTTTGTGTTGTGTTGAATGCAGTTATTTGGGGGCTTGTCTGGATACCTATGCAATGGTTGGATAGTAAAGGGTTGTCCGTAATATGGGCTACATTTTTTTCTTATCTTGCTCTAAGTGGACTGTTGCTATTTGCTAGGCCTTCCTTGTTGTTAAACACTTTACAATCTAAAACNCTACTTTTGATGGGTATTGCTTACGGACTAACAAATATTTGTTTTAACTGGGCTGTTACTAACGGAGATGTAGTCAGGGTTGTTTTCCTTTTTTATTTGATGCCAATATGGGCTGCAATATTTGCAAAAATCTTCTTATCAGAAGATTTAGGTTATAAAGGTTGGATTAGAATTTTTCTTGCTTTGACTGGTTTGATGATAGTTTTGAATNTTTTTGATCAGTTATCAATTGAATTGAAAATTAATTTTTATGAGATTGTTGCAATTTTCGGAGGAGTATTTTTTGCACTTGGAAATGTTTTTTTAAGAAAAGCACATTCATTTTCCTCATTTGAAAGAAGTTTTTCTATTTTTCTAGGNTCATGTGTTGTCCCATTTATGTTGTTAACTATAAGTTTTCTGTTTAGTGAGTCTACTTTTTTTACTGACCCCTTTGANAATTTAAAAAATTTAATGTATTTAAATTTTTCTTCAATCTTGGGTATTTTATTTCTTATGATANTAATTCTTGGAACTGCTAATTTCTGTCTTCAGTACGGTGGTTCAAAGATTTTAGTACANACAACAACTTTATTAATGTTGTTAGAGATCCCTGTAGCTACAATATCACTTGCTTTTGTAACAAATAAACTTACTGAAAAATCTGTTTTCATCGGGGGCGGATTAATAGTAATTACTGCAATTTGGGCTAGTTTTGATCAGAACCGTATTAAATGAATTTTTAGTATGAGTGATTTGAACTTGGGTACTCTTTGTTCTTGACAGCATTTAAATAGTTTTTAATTGCTTGCTCAATAGTTTCTCCCTTACTAAAAAAACTTTTTACAAATTTAGGTTTATGGCCTTGACTTAAACCTAACATGTCATACAGAACTAAAACTTGTCCATCAACAAAAATACCTGCACCGATACCGATTGTTGGNATCTTTAAATGTTGGGTAATTTTTTTTCCTAATTCACTTGGAATTAACTCCAATACAATGATGTCTACACCACTTGCTTCAAGAATCTTTGCTGATTCAATTATAGAATTTGCATTTTTGGTGTTAGTGCCTTGAACTTTGTATCCTCCCAATTTGTAAACCGACTGAGGAGTTAATCCAAGATGAGCACAGGTTGGAATACCGCGATTAGATAAGAAAGAAATAGTTTCAGCCAGCCATTTCCCACCCTCAAGTTTAACTATCTGTGCGCCAGCTTCCATTAGTTGGCCAGCATTACTATAGGCTTTTTCTGGCGATTCCTGATAACTTCCAAAAGGCATATCAACCATAATCATGGAATTTTTTGTTGCCTTTGAAACACAGCGTGTGTGGTAAATTATGTCTTGCATTTTTACTTTAACTGTTGAATTATTGCCTTGGATAACCATACCAAGAGAATCGCCAACTAAAAGAATATCTACCCCAATTTTATCAAGCATTTTAGCGAATGTAGCGTCATAGCATGTAAGCATACTAATTGGAGTATTAGTATTCTTTTTGCGAACTAGTTCTTGGNTATTAACTGGCATNTTTTATTTTTTAAATTTTTCAGACAGNGTTGCTTTTTGGATTTCATCAATAGACATATTTCTTAGACATAAACTGGCAAATTTAGCGGCAAAACCTTTTAAAACCCTATCTTTTCTAAAAGCTAAAACTGTAGTGTTCTGAGGAAAGATATTACTACCATCGAGAAGTATTAAATTTGTATCTAAATCGTTGTCATATGCCATTGATGCTATTATCCCTATTCCTAGATTTAAAGTTACGTATGCTTTTATAACATCAGCATCTAGTGCCTCAAGAACAACATTTGTTGTAATATTATTTTTNTTGAAAGTTTCATCGATCTTGGATCTACCTGTAAAACCCTTGTGGTANGTGATTAGGGGATAATTGCTTAAATCATTTAAACCAAAAACTTTTTTTCTTAACAGTGGATGATTCTTCGGGACTACTATACCGTGATACCAATGATAAAAAGGNAAAGTAGCAAATCTTATATCTTTCTTAAGTGATTCCGTTGCAATCGCCAAGTCTGCTTCGCCACTATCTAACATACTGGAAATTTCGGGAGGNCTTGCTTGATGGAGCACAAACTGAACATCCGGGTATAAATCTCGAAATGACATTATTAACTCNGGTAGCGAATATCTTGCCTGTGTATGAGTTGTTGCAAGCACAAGTTGNCCTGAGTCTTTTGACGAGAACTGTTCNTTAACTTCTTTTATATTGTGAACATTTTCTAAAATTTTTAAAGCATACTGAAATACTGACTTTCCAGCTTCTGTTAGACCACAAAGTCTTTTACCACGTCGATTAAAAATTTCAAAACTAAGTTCTTCTTCTAATTCTTTAATTGCTTTACTTATTCCAGACTGAGATGTAAATAAGGCTCTCGCAACTTGAGTTAAATTGAAGTTATTTTTTTCAGCTTCAATAATTATTTTTAATTGTTGTAGATTCATAGAATTACAACTTAGATGTTAACTCAGGGATNACATCAAATAAATCTGCCACCAAACCATATGATGCAACTTCGAATATTGGGGCATCAGGATCCTTATTAATTGCAACGATAACTTTTGAATCTTTCATTCCGGCAAGATGTTGAACTGAGCCAGATAGTCCNACTGCAAAATAAATTTCAGGTGCGACAATCTTGCCTGTTTGACCTATTTGATAATCATTTGGTGCAAATCCTGCATCAACAGCTGCTCTTGAAGCACCAAGTGCNGCATTCATTTTTTTTGCTAGCGGTTCTAATATATTCAAATAATTTTCAGCTGAACCAAGTCCTCTACCACCAGAAATCACCACTTTNGCTGAGCTCAGGTCTGGTCGATCATTTTTAGTGAATTCTCTTGAGACTAATTTTTTCTTGTAATGTGAATCAANACAGGTAATGGATTCTGTAATAACTTCTCCATCACTGATTACTTTATTACTAAATTTTGTTGGCCGAATAGTTAAAAATTTAATGTGCTCGGTTGAGGAAATGAGAGAAGTTAAATTACCTGCATANATTGGTCTTTCGAATTTAAAACCATTTAAGATATTTGTTACATCAGAAACTTGCGAAACATCCTTTAGGGCTGCAATTCTTGGAATAGTTTCTTTTCCTAAAGAAGAGGTCGACATTAGAACAGCCTCAATATTAGAATTTTGTTCTAGGAATTGATATATTTGGTCTGCATGAGACTCCGCAAAATGATTTTCATGCAACTCGTTNTCAACATAAAAAATTTTTTTAATATCTCTATATTTTTTAACCTCTTNGATAACAGAGGAGCATTTAAACCCAATGACTATTGCCCAAATTTCTAAATTAAGTTTTTTCGCAGCGGAAATTGTAGCTTTAGTATTGTTAGTAATATTTTTATTATCGTGTTCNATAATNACAAGGCTAGTCATGTTAAAGTGCCTCCGATTTGTCTTTTAAATGACTGAGTAATTCATCAACATTTGCTATTTGTATACCTTTCTCTCTTGCCTGTGGTTCATTGATTTCAAGAATCTCTAATTTACTGGATATGGAAATGTTCAAGTCATCTACGCTTATTTGTTCTATATTCTTTTTCTTTGCTTTCATAATATTAGGTAAAGTGATGTACCTAGGCTCGTTAAGTCTTAGATCTGCAGTTATTAATGCTGGCAGTTCAAGTTTAATTTTCTCTATGCCTCCATCCACCTCTCTTGTAACTTCAACTTCTTTATCAGTGGATGTGAATTCCACTTTAGAAGCAAAAGTTGCTTGAGGGATTTTCAATAATGCAGCTAACATTTGACCAGTTTGATTGCAATCATCGTCNATAGCTTGTTTACCCATAATTATTAAATTTGCTCCCTCTTTCTCAAAGATTTTCTGTAAAATTTTAGCTACTGAAATGGGTATTAAATTGTTCTTGGTGTTTACAAGTAGTGCTCTGTCAGCACCCATAGCTAATGCGGTTTTAAGAATGTCTTGACATTTGGCTTCACCGCATGTCACAACAACAATTTCATCAGCTTTNTCAATCTCCCTAATCCTTATAGCTTCCTCAAGAGCAATTTCATCAAAAGGGTTGATACTCATTTTGACATTTTCGGTATCGACATTTTTTTTATCAGAAGTGGGTCTAACAACTACGTTATAGTCAACAACTCTTTTAATTGGAACAAGAATTTTCACGTTTTTCTTTCACTTTATTANTTGATAGTTTTAAATTTAATTATGCCCTGATGCTCTGACCTGCTTAGCTTATTCATGTGCCACCCATAATTTAAATGTGCGATTATTTCGCACAAAGCAAAAAAGAATTGATGACTATCTAGTTTTCTAGAAAAAATAGTTGGAATCAATTGATAAGCAGTTTTTTCTTGTGAACAATTTAAAAAAATTTTTTTCATTCTTTTCTCGTGGTGATTTTCTAATTGATTTACTCTATTAATTATTCCCAAAAAAGGNTTACCATGTGATGGTAACACTATGGTNTCGGTGGGTAACAATGTGAATTTAGTTAAGCTTTTTAGAAATTCATGTAAGGGATTTCCATTTGGTTCATCAGGAAAAACTCCAACATGNGAAGAAATTTTAGGTAGAAGCATGTCTCCTGAAATAAGTAATTTCTCCTTNCTATTGTACAGACTAATATGTTCCGGAGAATGACCTGATCCAGTAATGATAACCCATTTCAATTTGCCAATTTTTAGCTCTTGCTTGTCTGATAATTTACTAAATGTGGATGGAAAATCAGGCACCATTGTGGAGTAAAAATTTGATCTTTCGGTTACTTTATTTTTTTCTGCTTCAATATCGCAACCATGGCTATAAAAATATTTTGCTGTGAATGAAACTCTTGAATCATTTTTATTTTGATCAGATAATTTCCCTTCCAATGAATAAGTTTTTCCATTAAAAAATTCACCATGACTCGTTAAAAACTCAGCATTCCAACAAGCATTGTCCATACCTTTGCACAACCAACTCGCTAAGCCTATGTGATCAGGGTGCATGTGTGTGCAAATTACTCTTAATAGTTGTAACCCAGCGAAATTATCACTAATAAGGGATTTCCATAAGTATTTATTATCTTCACTAAATAGGCCAGTATCAATCAATGTCCACCCAGGCTTTTTATTTATNAAATCTCGAAGTAACCATAAATTGATATGATCCAANTTAAACGGAAGAGGCATTCTAATCCAAAAAATATCACTTGTTATTTTGGTTACCCCACCAGGTTCTGGGATTTTAAAATTCAAATAATGAATTAATTTTTTATTGTTTTCAATCAATTGTTAATCCCTAAGCGATTTGGTAAAAGGTTCTTAGTTAAAAAACTTTCTGCTTTTACCTTTTTTTTAAATAATACTTCTTTGGCTAAGTCCTCTGCAGCTTGGGGTGCCCATGATAGTCCCCTAGAACCAAGAGCAGTAANTGCGTAAATCCTTGGATATTGGTCTTCAATGAGTCCTATTACAGGCAATTTATCTCTAGAAACACACCTTGTGGATGTTCGGTCAATAATATGTTGATTTGCAAAGTTAGACCCAAATTTTAAGTTTGACATTAGGTATTTCAGTCTATTAATATTTTCGATCCTATGTTTAATAGTTGGAATATTATGCGGTTTACTNACTGTCTCGTAAGTGGCGCCAGAAAAAATATAGCCATTTATTGATGGAGTAATGTAACCTGATTTACATAAAATATGATCAAGTTTATTCGATTCCTCGTAATTTTTTTCTGCATACGGAATNGCAGTAATNTGACCATTNACCAGTTCTAGTGNNGGTTTTTTGNATATTAAGTTTTTGTCACATATTGCTTTTGAAGTTTTATGTATTAAATTTGGACTTCCCCCCCCTGCCGCAATAATAACTAAATCAAAAGGACGAGTGGAATTATTGGGCTGTTGGGTATGAAGTGTTTTTAATTTATTTAAATCAACATTAGAGCTAAAAATTATTTTTAACTTGTTACCTAGAATTTGTTTAGTTTCTCTTAATGCGGCGTTAACAAATTCTTTTGGCTTTACCCAGCCACAATGTGATGACCATACAGCACAGGTCTCGTCATTTATGTGTTTATAANGTTGGGTCAAAGTTTTTTTGGTTAAAAGTGTTGATTGTAAATTTCCATTCTCATTCCAGTTCAGCCAATTGAGAGACTGTTTTTCATTTCTTGGGAGGTGAAGAACTCCACACAAATTAAAAAAATTATCCGCAATTTTAAGTTCCTTTATCCATCTAATAGTTGTTAAGATACCTTTTTGTGTCCATTTGTGAGAAAAATCATCCTTAGAAATTATGGGATGCATTATTCCGACAGGATTACCAGATGCACTGAATTTTAATGCATCTTCCAAAGATTTGGCCTTTTCGAAAATGGTTATTTTTTTGATATTGTAAAAATCACTGTTTTGACTTTCAAAAATTTGACTGTAATTATTCTTTAGAGCTAAATTAGCCAATGCTCTGGCCATGCAAACTCCAGCTATTCCGGACCCTACGATTGCTATTCTCAATTTAGTGTTTTTTTTTCATTTATTAAGTATTCTAATGGAATAGAAAAATTTATCGGAGTTTACAAAATGCTGGGAATTATTGGAGGAAGTGGAATATATGAAATTGATGAATTAGACTCCTCAGAGTGGAGAACTGTTGATTCGTCCTTTGGGAACCCATCAGATCAACTGCTTTTCGGCAAACTTCATGAGCAATCAGTGGTATTCCTTCCACGACATGGCAGAGGACACATTTACAGTCCTTCCTCTGTAAATTATAGAGCGAATATTGACGCATTAAAAAGATCTGGAGTTAATGAAATTCTTGCATTAAGTGCCGTTGGATCGCTAAACCCAGAGTATATTCCAGGCACATTTATTTTGCCTGATCAATTTATTGATAGAACATTTAACAGAGAGAAATCCTTTTTTGGTACCGGATTAGTCGCACATATATCAATGGCTAAGCCTGTATGCGAGAAATTGTGTAAAAACATAATGAAAGCTGCCCAAAACATTGGTCTAAAAATTTTTGATCAAGCAACCTACTTAGTAATGGAGGGTCCTCAATTTTCTAGCAAGGCTGAGTCAGAGCTTTATAGATCTTGGGGTTGCGACTTGATCGGTATGACCAATATGCCTGAGGCAAAATTGGCAAGAGAGGCTGAAATATGTTATTCGTCCGTTTCTATGGTTACAGATTTTGATTGTTGGCACCCCGATCATGATGAAGTGACTGTTGAAAAAATAATCAAAACATTAAAAGAAAATAGTGAAAATGCAAAAAACTTAATAATTGAATTGACGAAACTTAGATCAAAATTTAATTCAAATCCATCCTGTCCTTGTCAATTTGCTCTAGACAACGCTATCATAACCGACCCAAAACAATGGGATAAAAATAGAATTAATGCCTGTTCTGCAATTGCTGGCAGAATATTAAAAACTAACAACCAATGATATGGTTTCAAAAAAACAAAAGCTCATAGAAGCATGTAATAAAATTTCTCGATTGGGCTTAATTAAAGGTTCTTCCGGTAACTTAAGTTTGAGAATAGATACGGAAAGATATCTNTTGACNTCTTCAGGGTGCTCATTAGAACANCTTAAAGATCAGGATATTGTAACNATGTCAATTGATGGAAAAATTATTTCAGGTGAAAATCCATCCAGTGAGTGGATGATTCACGGTGATTTATACAAAGAAAGGTCTGATATTCGATCGATAGTNCATACNCACTCAAAATACGTTTGTGTTTTAGCTTGTTTGCATAAGGAACTTCCCCCATTTCATTACATGGTTGCAATTGCTGGAGGGGAGAATATACGTTGTTGTCCATATGAACTTTTTGGAACAAAAAAATTATCAAATAATGTTATTGAGGCTATGAAAAATCGTAATGCATGCCTTATGGCAAATCATGGCTTAGTAGTTGGTTCTTCAAGCTTAGCAAATTCAGTTTACATAGCTGAGGAAGTAGAGTCTCTTTGTGAACAATATGTAAATGCTTTGGCTATTGGTAATGTTCAATTACTCTCCCAAAAACAAATGAAAGATGTTTTGGAAAAATTTAAAAATTATGGTGCTATNAAGAAAGTTGAAAATGACTAATTTAAAAATGAACGAAAGCATAATACAAAAGAAAATTAAGGAAAAAATACGTTCCATTCCCGATTACCCTAAACCAGGAATTTTATTTAGAGATATTACAACTCTATTAAAACAACCAGAGGGCGTTTATGACTCAGTCGAGATAGCCCTAGAAAAATTAGCAGGCATTAGATTCAATAAAGTAGCTGGTATTGATTCAAGAGGTTTTATTTTTGGAGCAGCTATTAGTTATGCTCAAAAAAAAGGTTTCATACCAATTAGAAAAAAAAATAAACTACCTGGTCAAGTCATTAGCGAGGAATATAACCTAGAATATGGTACTGATGAACTAGAGTTACATGTTGATGCCATAGATGAAAATGATCAAATACTTCTAGTTGACGATTTAATCGCAACCGGAGGTACAGCAATTGCAGCTGTTAATTTAATTAAAAGGTTAAAAGGAAATGTTGCTGCCTGTTGTTTTGTTGTTGGTTTACCTGACCTTGGTGGTATTTCTAAATTAAAAAAAAATGGTGTTGATGTGATTAGCATTTGTAATTTTGATGGGCATTAAAGAGAGGCTAAAAATATAAATGAAAAAGTTTGAAACTTTAGAATGGAAAAATAATGAGTTAATTTTAATTGACCAGAGACTTCTTCCAACGGCCGAGGAATACGTTGTATGCAAAACAGTTGATGATGTTGCTGATGCGATAAAAAATATGGTGGTAAGGGGTGCACCTGCAATTGGGTGTGTAGCAGCGTTTGGATTTACCATTGCAGTAACTGAAGCTTTTAAAGAATTGAAAATCACTGATAATTTATTTGTAAGTAAACATGAACATTTTAGTAAGTTGTTAAAACTGATAAAAACATCAAAGGATAAGTTGGCCAACACGCGGCCAACAGCTGTAAATTTATTTTGGGCATTAGAAAGAATCAATAAAATTTTTGATTCAGGAGTTCATCTAAAAGCATCTGACCTTTTTTCTTCTGTGAGTTCCGAAGCCGAAAAAATATTTGATGAAGACATTGAATCTAATAAAAAAATTGGCCTTAATGGAGCATTATTGTTAGGAGAAAAAGTTAACATTATGACGCATTGTAACGCTGGATCATTGGCTACTGCTGGTCATGGCACTGCATTAGGTATCATAAGGTCAGCACATTCTATAGGAAAAAAAATAGAGGTTTTCGCGGGTGAGACTCGCCCTTTTCTTCAAGGAGCTCGTTTGACTGCTTGGGAATTAATTAAAGATGGAATTCCAGTAACCCTCATTACCGACAACATGTCTGGATACTTAATGAGTTTGAATTTGATTGATGCTGTCATAGTAGGTGCTGATCGAGTTACATCAAATGGAGATGTAATTAATAAAATAGGTACTTATTCTTTAGCTGTATTAGCTTCAAAGCACAATATCCCCTTTTATGTTGCTTGTCCTTGGTCAACAGTTGATATAAAAACTCAAACAGGTGCGCAAGTTACAATTGAAGAAAGAGACTCAAAGGAGGTTACAGGTTATGGTACGAGCACATGGGCGCCTCAAGGTATTAAAGTATTCAACCCAGCTTTTGATGTTACTCCAGCCAATTTAGTTAGCTATTTGGTGACCGAGAGAGGTGTCGTAAAACCAAACAATCTTCATAGTCTGAAAGACCAATAATGATGAGAATAGTAAAGTGGTTAGGTTGGTTAGCTGTAGTTTTGCTTTTACTGGCAAGTGTGCTTGGGCTAGTTGGTTGTGAAAAACAACACAAGTTCAACTCTATTGACGTAACNGGTGCAGACTGGGGAAAAAATTTATTTTTATTAGATTTAAATGGAAACTCAGTCGGAACTGGAGATTTTAAGGGAAAAGTTACTGCGGTTTTTTTTGGTTTTTTGTCATGTCCAGATGCATGTCCCAACACTCTTAATAGTATGGTTAAATTAAAAAAAATTCTTGGGAAAAAAGCTAATGAATTTCAAGTAATTTTTGTCTCTATTGATCCTGAAAGAGACACACCAGAAAATTTACGTAAATTTTTATCATCATTTGACGATGAGTTTCAAGGACTAATCGCTCCTATTGATTATCTAAATGAATTACAAAAAGAGTTTAAATTAGTTGTTCAAAAAGTATTTCCTGACAAAATGAGTAAAGATGAAAAAGGTTTTTACTTAATCGATCACACCACTCACACATATATTTTTGATAAAAAAGGTAATTTGCGACTTATTTGGCCTGAGTCGACTCCATTAAAAAAACTATTATCAGACATTAGATTNTTGATTGGATAATGTTTTGTAGTAAAAAACTAATCGTCTTTTAATATTAAGATTTCTAATTAATAGTAATTTAATTTTGTTTTAACTTATCTTATTTGAGATTTAAATTTATCGGATTATTAGTGAAAAAAAAACTTGGACTTTTTGGAGGTAGATTTGACCCAGTACATCGAGCACATTTGGCTATGGCAACTGCTGCAGCAAACCAATTTAAATTAGACGAAATCCGATGGATTGTTACAGGAAAACCAGTTCACAAAAAAACATTTGCTTCAGCTCAACAAAGGCTTGAGATGGTTTCATTGGCCTTGAAAGATTTATCTGACAAACGAATGAAGCTTGACGATATCGAAGTTTTGGCATCTTTAGAGGGACAGGCCAACCCAACTTATAAAACAATTCAAGCATTAAAAACGAACCATCCTAAAGCAGAATTTCTTTGGTTATTAGGAGAGGATCAATTAGTAAATTTTAAAACGTGGCAGAATTGGGAATGGTTAATTGAAAATATTGGAATTGCGGTTTGCTGTCGTCCAAACATATCTCAAACTATGCAATATTCAACTTTTGAAACTCAAAAAAAATTTTTTAAATTAAAAAATAAAAAATTAGTTTGTATTGAAATGCTCCCTGATGATTGCTCTTCAACAAAAGTTAGAGAATTTATTTCTAAAGGCCAACCGACTTTTGATTTGATCACATCGAGTGTTGAAGAGTTTATAATAAAAAACAAACTTTATATCAATTATGAAAGATAAAATAAATTNGAATATTAATTATATCCAATATCTAATTATGGATGCATTGGAAGACGTAAAGGGTCAGAATATTTTAGTGTTTGATACGAGTGAGAAATCAAATTTTTTTGACCGAGTTATTATTGCATCTGGGGTATCAAACAGACAAACAAGGGCTTTGGCAAAATCTGTGGTTGATAAATTAAAAAAAAAAGAGGGAATCTGCTGTCGCTTGGAAGGAGAGGACAATGGCGAGTGGGTATTGGTAGACTGCGGGGATATTATCTGTCATGTTATGCAACCAATAATCCGTGAGTATTATAATCTCGAAGAGATATGGGGATCTAAATCAATTCCAATTAAAAACATAAATGATTTTTTTTAAAAAACTAGTCCTAAGAATTTACATCAATAACGCACCTTCCAGTAATTTCTCCTCTAAGAATTTTTTGCGCGATATTTGTAACCTCATCCAGTTTGTAACAGTTACTCATCAGTTCTAATTTATTATTGGCTAAATCAGCAGAAAGTCTATTCCATGCAATAATTCTTTTATCCTTAGGAACATTCACGCTGTTAATTCCATAAAGAGTTATACCCCTTAGAATAAAAGGGGCAACAGTGGTGCTAAGATCCATACCTTGAGCCATTCCACAAGCTGCAATTGCACCACCAGATTTGGTGGTAGCACAAATATTAGCTAGTGTTTTACTACCCAATGTATCGATAGCNGCTACCCATTTTTGCTGGTCAAGTGCTTTGTGTTGTGTATTTAGTTCGGTCCGGTTGAGTATTTCTGAGGCACCNAGACTTCTAAGGTATTTGTTTTGATTTTCTTTTCCTGAAGATGCAATAATTTCATACCCATTTGCACTAAGAAGCGCAATTGATAGACTTCCTACTCCTCCAGTTGCTCCAGTGACTAATATTTTTCCGTCGGATGGTTTTATGCCATGGCTTTCAATACTCATCAAACACAGCATAGCTGTAAATCCTGCTGTTCCAATTTCCATTGCCATTTTTGATGACATATCCTTTGGGAGTGGTATTAGCCAATCGCTATTTACTCTGGCAATTTGAGAGAGTCCGCCCCAGTGAGATTCGCCCACACCCCAACCATTAAGTATGACCTTTTGATTCTCACTAAATTTTGAACTATTACTCTCTAAAACTTTTCCAACAAAATCAATACCCGGAACCATAGGAAACTTTCTAATAATGGGAATTTTATTTACTATTGCCAAACTATCTTTGTAATTAATTGTCGAAAACTCAATCTGAACAGTTACGTCCCCTGATGGAAGGTCATTTAAATTAATAGAGGTTATTTCAGCATCATTCTCTTTATCTTTGAGTAAAATAGCTTTGTACATTGTTATCCTTGTATAGTTTTATTGAATATTTATAATATGGAAATTTTACCTACATAATGAAAACAAGTCTTTTAGAAAAAAATTATAGTTTTGATCTTGATTCAGCAAAATTACGTGCTTTTGAAAAACAATCAATTAGCGTTAGTGAAAAGAAGGATATTGAAAACAAAATCAAACAGGAACTAAAACGACAAAATGCAGTTTTAGTNACACATTACTATGTAGACGGGTTTATACAAGACTTGACTTTGGATACAGGTGGAATAGTTTCTGACTCCTTAGAAATGGCAAGATTTGGTAAGGAACATTCTGCCCAGACACTGATTGTGTCCGGGGTTAAATTCATGGGAGAAACAGCTAAAATTTTGTCTCCTGTAAAAAGAGTACTTATGCCTGATATCCAAGCAACATGCTCATTGGATTTAGGTTGTCCAACTGATGATTTTTCAAAGTTCTGTGATGAAAATCCAGAAAGGTCTGTCGTGGTTTATGCAAATACTAGTGCCGCTGTCAAAGCCAGAGCCGACTGGACGGTTACAAGTTCTTGTGCAATAAATATTGTCAAACACCTTACAAAAGAGCAAGTACCAATAATCTTTGCTCCGGATAAGCATCTTGGAGAATACATTCGTGAAAACACTGGAGCAGACATGTTACTTTGGGATGGACATTGTGTTGTTCATGATGAATTTAAAGCATTTGAACTTAAAGAAATGAAAACAGATTTTAAAGGAGAGGCTTTAGTACTAGTTCATCCCGAATCGCCCAAATCGGTTATTGAGTTGGCTGATTTTGTTGGTTCGACTTCTGAGATGTTAAATTTTTCTATTACATCTAAAGCAAAAAATTTTATTGTTGCAACTGATGGTGGACTATTACATTCAATGAGAAAGGCTTCTGTAGACAAGAAATTCTATGAGGCTCCAACAGCTGGTTCTGGTGCAACATGTAAAAGTTGTGCATATTGCCCGTGGATGGCAATGAATAGTTTGGATGGGATTCTCAATGCTTTGAACAAAGGAGTAGGGGAAATATTTGTATCGAATGAAACTATCAAACAAGCAAATATTAGTTTAGAAAGAATGTTAAATTTTACTAAAAAAAATGTTTAGTAAAGTTGAAACTTTTCAGGAAGCTCAAGTTAGAAATATCGAAGATGCTTTGCGTGAAGACATCGGTACAGGAAGTCTTACTGAATTGTTTGTTAAAACTAACAAAATTGAAGCCATAATTATTTCAAAAGAAACTGCAGTTTTGTGTGGTGTGGACTGGTGTGTTGGATGTTTCAAGAGAGTTAATCCTCAGACTGAAATAAATTTTTTTAAGTGTGATGGAGATCTTTTAAAAGAGAATGAAATTATTTGTTCAATAACTGGTAATGCTAAATGCATATTAGAAGCTGAGAGAAGTGCCTTGAATTTTTTACAATTACTTTCTGCAACAGCTACAATGACGAAAAAATATGTAGATACATTGGAAAAAATAAATACCAGAAATTTTTTTTGTACTGTACTTGACACCAGAAAAACTCAACCGGGTTTAAGATTAGCCCAAAAATATGCTGTCAGAGTTGGNGGGGGTAAAAATCAAAGATTTGGATTATGGGATAGTTTGTTATTCAAAGAAAATCATTTAAGATGCCTGGGTGGAATTAAGGGTTTAAAANCCAAATTAATCAACTTCCCTAATTTTCATAGNAAANAACTTGTTACTAGTGATGATATTCAAGTAGAAGTTGAAGATATATGTGAGTTAAGGTTGGCTTTATCAATGGGAATTAAAAACATTTTGCTTGATAACTTTAGTGACGATATGATTTATGAAGCAGTTCGTATTAACAAAAAACAGGCTGTACTTGAGGTTTCTGGCGGTGTATGTTTAGATTCTTTGATCAAAATAGCTCAAAGCGGAGTTGATAGGATTTCTGTCGGACGTTTAACAAAAGATATTATTGCNATTGATTTTTCTCTTCAAATAAAAAATGACAATTAAAAATTTTTTTTTGTTANCAGCAAAATTTAAATTAAAAAAAATAGTTAAGTCTGTATTTCACAAGAGCCCTAATTTACTTTTTTTTTTAAAAAAGAATTTTTATTTTACTTTACCCGGTGTATTAGATAAAAAACAATTTTATTTATACTCGGCATTTGAAAACTCTTCAGGAAAAAATTTTTTCCTTTTTCCATTTGATGGAAAAATTATTGCTTTTGCTACTGGACCCTTTAATGATAATAGGGGTATTGGGAGGATAACTAGAAATTTATTTCTACAGATTGCAGAATTAATAGATTTTAGAAAAGAGTTTGCTACGTTATCTATTGAAAAAAGGAGTAAATATAAGGATTATGATTTGACCTGTGTTGATGTTTACTTTTTTTCATCAATACACTGGTGTAAACATTCTGTTCCTGAAAATTCAGTTGTAATGATCATGGATGTGATACCTCTTGTATTGAGTAAATTTTTTCCAAAGGTTGTTGTTAATAATTGGGAAAAAAATTTCAAAAGCATAGCTGAAAAATGCAACCAGATAGTTACCATAAGTAACTCAAGTGCTCAGGACATAACTAAGTTTTTAAGTATTGATAGTAAAAAAATTTCTGTCATCAGTCCGGGTTTGGANAGAATACGAGTTGNAAATAAAAGTAGANATAAAATACCAACTGGNTCTTTCGTACTTTTTCTTGGTTCAAATGATTTTCATAAAAATGCAGAAGTCGTAATTCAAGCTCTTGCTATGCCTTTACTAAAAAAAATAAGTATTGTTTTCGTTGGTGAAAATGAAGAATTACAGAAGACGTGTAAATGTTTTGGTATTTCGAATAGANCTATTTTTTTTGGTAGATTGCAGGACGAAGANAAGGCTTTTGTTATGAGCTCTGCTTCATTGTTAGTTTTTCCAAGTTTGTATGAGGGGTTTGGACTTCCACCCATGGAGGCGGCTTTAATGGGAGTGCCAAGTGTTTGTAGTAGAAGACCTGCAATGACAGAAGTTTTGAACGATTGCGCNCTATTTGCTGATCCCCATGATTGTCTGGAGTGGTCAGAGCAAATTTATAAACTTATTCATGAGCCGTATTTGAGATCNAAAATTATAAAAAAAGCTAGTGAAAGAGCAAATNAATTGNGCTGGAGAAATTCCTCACAAAAACTGCTTAAACTTTTGAGCAAATATTAATTACTTTTAATTTAANAAATTGAATTCCTTGGAGATCCTAGGGATTAGTATGGTGGGTGTNGCAACTTGAAAACTATTCGGATTATCTCTGGTGTAGTGGAGTCCTCTGCTTTCTTTTCTACTCAAAGCTGATCTTACAATTAATTCGCTACAAGTTATCAAATTTCTCAGTTCAAGTAGATCTAAATCAATTTTGTAGTTTTTGTAATAATCATGAATTTCCTCCCTAAGTAAATGAATTCTGTGAAGTGCTCTTTCTAACCTCCTATCGGTTCTGACTATTCCTACATAATTCCACATCATCAATCTTAATTCGTCCCAATTGTGAGAAATTACAACGGATTCATCTGAGTCTTCAATGCCTTTTTCGTTCCATTTTCTTATTGAGGGTTGAGCTTTGTAGGGTTGTTTTAAAATATCTTTGGCCGCATTTATGCCAANAACAACACATTCCAAAAGAGAATTACTGGCCAAACGATTTGCACCGTGCAAACCAGTGTATGCAGTTTCACCAATTGCATACAAACCGTTCAAATCAGTTAAACCATTTAAATTTGTAATCACCCCCCCACATGTGTAATGTGCTGCGGGGACTGCAGGTATACGCTGTTTAAAAATATCGAGCCCAAGCTTTAAACATTTTTTGGTTATGTTTGGGAAATGTTTCAATAAAGTATTTTGTTTTATTTTAGTTGCATTTAAAAAAATACAATCCAAGCCATATTCTTTCATTTCAAAATCTATTGATCTAGCAACTATGTCTCTTGAAGCTAGATCGCCTCTGGAGTCATAATCTTTCATAAACTGTCTACCTGATGGTAGTTCAAGCGTAGCTCCGGCTCCTCTCAGAGCTTCGCTAAGTAAAAATGTTCGCTCATCTGGGTGATATAGACATGTTGGATGAAATTGAATAAACTCCATATTCGCAATTCTGCACCCGGCTCTCCAAGCCATTGCTATTCCATCACCGGTAGCTGTATCAGGATTTGATGTATAACGGTACACTTTTCCTACTCCACCAGTTGCTAGCACGACTGCAGATGCACTTATTCCTTCAATTTTTTTATTTTCAATATCAAGTGCATATATCCCATAAATTTTTTTTTCAGTTGTAACTTTTCTTGAGATATTTCTGTTGTCAATAAGGTCAATACCTATCCATCCGATTCTAATTTCAATGTTGGGGTGGGAAGTCGCTCTCGCAAGTAATGCTGATAGTATTGCTTGTCCAGTTGCATCGGCAGCATGAGCAATTCGTGGAATACTATGTCCCCCTTCTTTGACTAAGTGAAGGTTATTAGATTTTTCTTCATCTCTGCTAAACACCACTCCTTTTTTTAATAGCCACTTAATTGCTTTATCACCTGCTTGAGCAACATATCTGGCGACCGATTCAACAACTAAACCATCGCCGGCTTTGACAGTATCACTAACATGAGCTTGAATGTTTGTTGAGTCATTCACAACATTTACGATACCTCCTTGTGCCCAAGCAGTAGCAGAATTCGATAACTCTTTTTTAGATAAAATAACCACCTTCCGGTGATCAGCAAGCTCCAAGGCAACGGTTAAACCTGCTAAGCCAGACCCCACAATAACAATTGGTAAGTGTTTCTTTGAGGAGGTTTTTTTTGTTACCACGCTTGTCGACTAATGAAAACTTTAATTATTGTTGTTAAAATTATGCGCAAATCAAACCATAGAGACCAGTTTTCAATGTAAAAAAGATCATGCTGAAGTCTTCTGTTGATGTCATCTATAGATCTAATTTCACCTCTAAGGTCATTTACCTGAGCCCATCCAGTAATTCCGGGTTTAACACTATACCTTCGAACGTAACCTTGTATTGTTTTTTGGTACTCATTGTCGTGCTGAGCGACATGGGGTCTTGGACCAACTAAACTCATTCTGCCTTGCAGAACATTAATGATTTGGGGTAACTCATCAAAAGAAGATTTGCGTAACCATTTACCAATAAGAGTAAATCTTTGATCATCTATAGTTGCTTGGGTTATTTTATTTTCTCTTTCTTTATGAGGTTTCATAGTTCTGAATTTATAAATTGTAAATGCTCTTCCATCCCAACCTAATCTCTTTTGTTTAAAAATAATTGGTCTGCCTGATGTTACAAATAACGCAAATGCTATGATGCAAAGCAATGGAATAATTAAGAGAAAAATTAATAATCCTAATGTTTTATCTTCACAGCTTTTGATAAACCGATTAATACCAACCATCCTGTTTACACTTAAATCAATCACAGGAAATCCTAAAAATTCAGTTACTGAATGATTTAAAAGTGTAAGACCAAACAAATCCGGTATTAGCCTAATTGAGATATTTTTTTTCGAAGTTAGTTCGATAACTTTTTCAATTTGATCAATTGCTTTAAGAGGCAGTGCCAACCATATTTCATCAATAGGTTTTGTTTCTAAAATATTAGGAAGTTGATTGATTGCTCCCAAAACAGGCAAACCTTTAATTTTGATTGATTGGTTTTTTTTGTCGTCAATGAAACCGGTAACCAAGAATCCACTCTCTGGGCTATTAAGGGTCCTTGTCAAAAGNGCTTTACCTAACTGTCCTGCTCCAAANATAACAATTTTTTTTTGGTTGACTCCTTTTTTCCTTAGTTGTCTTATGAAAGTATAAACAAACGCTCGAAAAATAAAAATAAAAATACCGCTTAACAGGATCCATAATAAAAACTGCTCAAAGTTAATTACGATTTTTAGATTAAGTGCGGACCATAATAAAAAAATTACAATACTTGAAATTATGTATGACAATATAAGCCTACTAAATTGATCTGAATAAGGCCTTCCNCTCCAGCTTCTGTAAAGATTAGCTTCTTTGAAAACAATCAAACATAAAAGTATTTTAATAAAAATTAATTGCGCCCAACTTTTTAAGTTTATAAAGTCAAAATCGTATAGATACGTTACTAAGCTGGCTGCAATCAAAATTGAAAATATATCTATGATTCGACTACCGAGTTCAATGAGACCAGAATGTTCTCGCGCTAAAAATCGTGATGTTTGATTAATCAATTTATTCCATCAAATTATATAAAACAGTTTTAATTTTATCGTCAAAGGCCTCAAATGAAAATTTTTTGGCTGCTAATTTACAATCCTGGCTTGAAAATTCAAATTGTTCAAAAAAATTGATTGACTTAGCAATTTCTTCAGGATTTATATCCTTGAAAAGAAAACCNGTCGGATTTTTATTTTGAACATTATTGATAATTTCAGAAGCACCTCCTTCAAAAAAAGCAATAACTGGGATTCCCAGAGTTTGAGCCTCTACAACCGAAATTCCGAAGTCCTCTTTTGAAGCTTGAATCATTGCAACGGCTCCTGCGAGGAGTTCAATTTTTTTTTGATCAGGCAAAAACCCAACAAAAGAAATATTGCTGGGTGCATTTTTCTCAAGCTCTCTTCTTTCTGGGCCCTCNCCAGCTATTATTAATTTTTTTTCAGGCAATAGTCTGAATGCNTCAATAATGTTATCGATTCTCTTGTAAGGAACTANTCTACTGATAGAAATGTATGCTCCATGCNTTGTTATTTTTTTATTGATTTCTTTGATAATTACAGGCGGGTAAATTGTTTTAGAATCCCTACCCCAATTTTGTTTAATTCTTTTGGAAACAAAATCGCTATTTGAAATAATTACATCTGGTTTTTGACCAGCTCTAACATCCCAATTTCTNAGCTCAACTAACTCTTTTTTGACTAGATTAATTGCAATTTTAGGAATTTTAGACCTTGAAATATACTCATCCTCCATATCCCACGCCCATCTCATAGGGCTATGCACATAAGCTAAATGTTTTGTTTTTTTATTTTTGTTTATTCCATGTGAAAATGCCCACGAGCTAGAAATTATCACATCATAGGAATCTAATTTAAGACTTTCAATTGCCAAGGGCATGATTTTTGGTCCATAGCGATACCATTTTTTAAAAAATGGTATTTTTTGTAAAAAGCTTGTTCTAAATTTTCTATCTGGAGAGATTGGTTCTTGGTAAGCAGATTGGTCTCCAAAAAGGCAAAACAGGTCTGCTGTAGGAAATAGGTATAGCAACCTTTCTANCACTCTTTCAGCCCCACCCCTTACTACTAGCCAATCGTGGACAATAGCAACTTTATATGGATAATTTTTTTTTTGCAGAATTTTCTGGGATTTCACTGTTTATTAAACATTTCTAAGAGAGTTGATTCAATTGTGGGCATCTTTGGCAAAAGCCCATGTGAACTTAAATGCTTAAAAAGTTTTTTAGAGTCACCATAGATTTTGATTTTTTCATCTTTTCTAACTAGATCGCCTTTCACTTTTACAAGTGGTTTGTGACCAGAAATTTTCTCTAACATTTTAACTATTTGAGTTAATTTATAACTAATTCCAGTGCAAATGTTGAAAGTTCCTTCTGTGTTAGGTATTTCTAAAAGTGACACAATTATGGACACAAACCAGCTTACATCGTTAAATTCTCTTTCGACGTTTAAATTACCTAGCTCAATTGGGTTTTGTTTTTCCCTAAATAGTTTAATTATTTTGGGAATGAAAAATTTGTCATTTTGCCCGTAACCGGTGTAGTTAAATGGGCGAAATACAATTATTTTGATTCTATCTGAATTAGCCTTACACAAATACTCCATTGATAGTTTGCTCATAGCGTAATGACTGTCTGGGCAAAGCGGACTTTTTTCTGATATTTTGTTGTTAGTCGCTTCATAAACGTATGCAGTGCTAGCTAAAAAAATACTTTTTGTGTTGCTACATTTATTGTTTAACGCATTTAACAAGTTGAGACTGCCAACAGTATTTACTTCATACAAGTCACGTGAATGGTTTGAGGTTAAATGGCTTAAGCCCCCAAGATGTAAGACATGATCAGGATTAATTTTTCTCACCTCGTCTTCAATATCACTCTTATTTAATAAATTGCTTTTTAAACAGGCGACATTGTGTCCTCTTTGTTTTAATTCCTTTAACAAGTAAGGACCTGTAAAACCGGTTGAACCAGTGACTAAAATATTCATAAGGATTGTTCTAACCTTTTTACGTCCATTTCAACCATCATCTTGGTTAATTGTTCAAGGGTCACTGTGGGTTCCCAACCCAAAATTGATTTGGCTTTTGATGAGTTTCCCAAAAGAACTTCTACTTCGGAGGGACGGTAAAACTTGGGGTTGACGGTTATTAGTTTTTTACCAGTTTTGCTATCAATACCAACTTCATTCTCGTTATTACCTTCAAAATGTATTTGAAATCCAGCAGCATTGAAAGCTAGCTTTGCAAAATCCCTCACACTTTCGTTCCTGCCTGTGGCAAGCACAAAATTATCTGGTTTTTCAGTTTGAAGTATTTTCCACATGCCTTCGACGTATTCTTNTGCATAACCCCAGTCACGTTTGGCATCTAAATTACCCAAAGAAAGGCTATTAATTAAACCTAATTTGTATTTTGCTACCCCGATAGAAATTTTTCTGGTTACAAACTCTGGACCCCTAAGGGGACTCTCATGATTAAAAAGTATTCCAGTGGAGGCGAATAAATTATAACTTTCTCGGTAGTTAATCGTTACCCAGTGAGCATACANCTTAGCAACNGCATATGGACTTCTTGGATAGAAAGGAGTGGTTTCTGATTGTNTTTTTTCTTGAATCTTTCCAAACATTTCAGAGGTACTAGCTTGATAAAAACGTGTATTCGGACATACTAGCCTTATAGCTTCCAGNAGATTTAGAGCACCTAGTGCATTNATTTGTGANGTTGTATTAGGTTGAGTAAAACTTGAACCNACAAAGCTTTGTGCAGCCAAATTATAAATTTCATCAGGTTGGGTTTTCTCTAAAATTGAAANACTGTTAATAGGATCTGTAATATCATGCTCTATCAGTTCAAACATAGGNTTATTTAAAACCTTTAACTCCTTGAGTCGCCAATAATTGGCTGTGCTTGTTCGTCTGAAAGAACCAAAAACAAAATAATCTTTTTTTAATAGTAAGTCTGCAAGATATGCCCCATCTTGTCCGGTAATACCTGTTATNAGTGCTTTTTTTTTCACTGATCTGTCGCTTTTATAAAAATGATGTTTAGATTGAGTTTTTTATCTTTTAATAACTGATAATAGAGTTTTGAATTTTATAACATGAATTATTCTTTGATTTTAAATTTGACGCGCCAAGACTTCACTGATAGATACGCAGGGTCAATATTTGGCATTTTTTGGGCTTTCCTTCATCCACTGGCACTAATTTCAATCTACTTGGTTGTTTTTTCCAAAATTATGGGGTCACGTTTACCAGGTGTCTCTAATTTGGAAAATTTCAGTGTTTATCTAGTGTGTGGACTATTGCCGTGGATAGCTTTTGCAAACACCATAATTAGAACGACTTCGGTGTTTCAGGACAAAAAACATATTATTTCCAAAATCAAATTAAATTTATTTGCTTTTCCAAGTTACGTAGTCATCTCAGAGACAATTACNTTTATNATTTCATTTTTAATATTTNTTGTNTATTATCTTTTTTTTTTGGATTTTGAAATAAGTANCAATCAAATTTTTTGTTTACTCATTCTTTTATTCCTCCAACAGTTAGTAGCATTTTCTTTAGGTTTAATTTTCTCGATTTTTAATGTTTTTTTTCGTGATACGAAAGAATTTGCTATTATTTTTNTTAATTTCTGGTTTTGGTTGACTCCNATTGTTTGGGTCCCAGCCATTGCCCCGCAATGGCTAATTCAATTTCAAAATAGTTTTAACCCTGCATTTTGGTTTATTTCTGGCTATCGTCAATTATTTGTTTACTCAAAAACATTTGGTGTTTCAGATCTTTACAACCTGATACTTTTTGCTTTTGTGATGTTGTTAGTTTCCTTAACTAGTCTTCGTTTTCTTGAAAGAGATATTAGAGATTTTATGTAAGCTTAATTAATNCNCAGCCTAGGANAAAAATTGTTAAAAGTAGAAAATATTTGTAAAGGTTTCCGTTTGTACAAATCTCCATCAGATCGTTTTTTGGAAATTTTTTTGCGAAAGCAAAGACACACATATCACCAAGCGCTTGAAAATATAAATTTTGAGTTAAAGCCAGGTCAATCTCTAGGGATTATTGGTTCTAACGGTGCAGGAAAATCAACTCTTTTGAANCTTATNCTGGGAGTTCTTGTTCCTGACTCTGGAANAATCACCATTAATGGTCGGGCTACTGGGCTTTTGGANCTTGGAACAGGCTTTAATCACGAATTAACTGGAGAGGAAAATCTTCGTGTTAATGCTCTTTTATTAGGAATGAGTGAGAANCAAATAGAGGATAAAATTCGCCAAATAACCGACTTTTCAGAGGTCGGCCATTTTATTAAAGAGCCGCTGAAAATTTATTCCTCCGGGATGATTATGCGATTGGCTTTTTCAATAGCAATTCATGCCAGTCCCGATTGTTTNATTGTAGATGAGGCTCTTTCAGTCGGAGACGCNTACTTTCAGCAAAAGTGCATNAGAAAAATATTGGAGTTTAGAAAAAATGGCGGTGCTTTGCTTTTTGTTTCCCATGATCTGAATGCAGTAAAATTACTATGCGATATGGTTTTGGTTTTAGAAAAAGGCAAAATNGTAACTATCGCAGAGCCTGGTGAAGCAACAAAAGTATATAATCGATCTTTAGCAAAAGTTGGGTCAACTGAGATAGTTTCTGCAAACAATAATAAATCTAAGGGTTTTGGTACGCGAAGGGCTGAATTATTGGAAGCAAAGATCATCGGTTCGTTATCTGGAAAGGATAGCATTTCGTCTGGAGAAAAAGCAGAAATTAAATGTACCGTTTTTTGTAATGAAAAAATCGATGATCTTGTTATTGGTTTTTTAATTAGAGATAGATTTGGACAAGATGTATATGGGACCAATTCTTATTTAATGGGAGTAGAAATACCTTCNAAATCNAATGAAACATTTCAGGCCAATTGGGATACTGTCATGAACCTCGGACCAGGAAAATACACTCTTACTGTTGCACTTCATGTGGGTCCTGATCATACTGTTGAATGTCTNCACTGGGAGGATGCAACTTTAGAATTTGAAATTGCTGGAGTTTTAGGACCTAATTTTGTTGGTTTATGTAAATTAGAGCCCTCCTTGACTCTAATTTCCAATAATATTAATAAATGAAAAATTCAACATATGCGCAGTTTGAGGATGAACATAGAGGAAGTCCCATTTCTGTTTCTAGCAAGTTAAACGTATACAAACCTTTGCTTGTTGAATTCAAAAAAGATAGGCCCGACGCACGTCTAATTGATCTTGGTTGTGGAAGAGGTGAGTTTTTAAAAATTGCCACGGAGTTATCGATAGACTCACTTGGCATTGATTCTAATGAGGAAATGCTAGCTTCAATAGGTCAACCAAATTTGAAATTAGAAAAAGCAGATGTGCTTGAATATTTGAAGAAACAAGAAAATTCAAGTTTCGATATTCTAACCGCCTTTCATTTGGTTGAGCACTTTAGTTCAGATTACTTTTTAAGGGTTATCAATGAAATCAAAAGAGTGCTTAGACCTGGGGGTTTAACAATCATAGAAACCCCAAATCCTGAAAATATAATTGTCTCAACTTGTAATTTTTACATGGACATGACACATGTTAAACCTTTACCACCTCAACTTTTAAAATTTATTTTCCAAAATTTANAATTTAATTATGTAAATTTATGGGGATTGAATTCCAAAAAAAAAATTGTCTACAGAAAATGTANCTCTAATAGACATTTTAGGAGGAGTTAGCCCTGATTATGCACTATTAGCTTTGAAAAATTGCAAGCAATCTCCATCAAGTGAACTACTTAGAGAACTAAATGTTACTCGAGGAAACTCATTAAATGAATTAGCTAGTCTTTATGAAAAAAGATGGAGCGGAGAAATAACTAAAACTGAAAATAAAATCAATAAAAGCCAGGATTGGGTTAATAATGAGCTTAATTCTATCAAACAAGAATTAAGTTACAATTTAGTAAATTTACACTCTGAAATCCAGGGTATGCATCAGGAAATTAGGGCTGAAATAGAGTCTATTAACGAACAGGCGCATTTTTATCAAACAGAATTGCAACGAGTGACAAATAGTAGGTCTTGGCGCATAACATTTCCACTTCGCTATGCTGGAAAAATCTTTAGAAAATCAAAAAGCCTTTTGAGAAATTTTTTTTTTGATTTTAAAAATCTTCCTTTTAGAGTATTTTTTAAAAATTACCGTGCAAAAATAGCAAGAAAATTATTTCCCCAATTCTTAAAAAATGGATTTGTAAATAAATTGAATTCTACAAATAGCTTTATGAGTTTAAAAGAAAAAAAATTTTTAGCTGTTTTGGAAAAAACTCAAAAAGAAAAATAGAAAAGTGAAAATAGTTATTGATTTACAGGGAGCTCAGGCTTGTAATTCCAAAAGAGGTATTGGTAGGTATTCCAAGGCAATTGTGTTAGAAATCTGCGCAAGATTCTCCCATGAATATGATATCCATTTTTTAATTAATGGGGCTTTTTTGTCTGAGGGGTTATCTTTAAAAAATAGTTTCAAATCATTAGTACCTAAATTTAATTTCCACACGTTTTTTCCTAGTGCAAACACAACTAATAATTTGATGAGTTCTCAAGAGCGAGAGAGATCATATGTTGTGAGGGAGGCTGTTTTAGACCGCATAAAACCAAATGTTGTGTTGATAACAAGTTTGTTTGAAGGTTTTGTTGATAATGCAGTTGTCAAAGCACAATACTGCAATTCAAAATACAAGACCGCAGTCATTCTGTACGATTTAATCCCCTTACTTTTTCCAGACTACTATCTCAAAAGTAGGCATTCAAAGCAGTGGTATGAGGAACGTCTTGAGCAGTTAAAGAGGATTGACTGTATTTTGACTATCTCAGAGTACTCTAAGAAAACCGTTAAGAAATATTTAAATATTTCGGAAAAAAAACTTTTCAATATAAGCGGAGCGGTTGATCACAATCTTTTTTTTGCCTCTGAAGCAAAGCCCAAGGGAAACTATATTTTTTCGGTATCAGGAATTGACCCACGCAAAAATTTAAAGTTTTTAATAAAGTCATTTTCCAAATCAAATCTGTTACTAAAGAATACTTACAAGTTGATAATAACCTGCCATATCTCTCAAGACGATTTAGATGAATTAAAGATTCTCATAAAAAATTTAAAGTTGAATGAGGAACAGATTGTTTTTACAGGTTATGTGGCAGATGAGGAAATGGTAAGGCTTTATAGGGGTTGTAGGCTTTTTGTTTTCCCCTCATGGCAAGAAGGTTTTGGGCTCCCTGTTTTGGAGGCAATGGCTTGTGGGGCACCAGTTTTAGCTGCAAATGCTGCAAGTATCCCGGAGATTGGTGGCGATTCATTAATCTATTTTGATCCTTTTGATGTTGAGGACCTTTCTAACAAAATTGTATCTGTTTTGAATGGGCCAAGTGATTTGTCAGACCAGTGTCTAAAAAACTCAAAAAGAGCAAAGAACTTTGAATGGTCAGAGGTAGCCAAAAAAAGTATTGAAGCAATTAAATCAACTATAGAAGCCCCTCCAAATAAGAAGCTAGAAACAATCAATAAAGAAAAAAAACTTAATCTTGCATATTTTTCTCCGATGCCTCCTGATAAAAGTGGAATAGCTGATTACAGTGAAAAATTAAGTAAAGAATTGAAAAAATATTACGAGGTAACAATCGTTGATTACCCCAAGGATCCCAAATCGAAGTGGACTAACCATCTCAAATATCAGAGTAATGATAAGTTTTTCTCAAACCCTGGTTCATTTGATAGGGTTTTGTATCACTTTGGAAATTCTCATTTCCATGTTGAGATGTTTGATTTTTTGAAAACAAATCCTGGAGTTTCTGTGTTGCATGATTTCTTTCTGGGAGGAGTCGTAAGTATAAGGCCTGATCAATATTCTTTAATATTTAAAAATCATGGTTACAGTGCTATTAAAAAAATTATCGAAACTTCTGATAGTGAGTTCTTAAAGGATCATCCAGCTAATTTGAGTGTATTTGAAGATTCATATGGGGTGATCGTTCATTCGCCATATGCTTTAAAATTAATTAAGAAATGGTACGGAAGTATTGCACTAGACAAAAGTAGGGTAGTTCCTCTTTTTCGGTCCAAAGCAGAAAGATTGCCACGTGAAATCGCAAGAGAAACCCTTAAAATTGACAAAAATCAATTTGTAGTTGCATCTTTTGGGCACCTGGGACCAAATAAGTTAAATGATCGTTTATTAGATAGTTGGTTAGATTCTTCGCTAGCAAAGACAAGCCAGTTGGTGTTTGTTGGGCAAACTGGGATCTCTGAGTTTGATAAAACTATATTAAGCAGGATAAAAAAACATAAAAACCAGATTCAAATAAGGTGTACAGGTTGGGTTAATAGAAGGGAATATTTGGCCTGGCTTTCATCAGTTGATGTGGCTGTTCAATTAAGAACTGACACCCGAGGAGAAACTTCTGCTGCAGCGCTGGACTGTCTCTCTTATTCTATTCCTACTGTTGTTAATGCTCACGGAGACCTTGCGAGTCTTCCAAAAAATACGGTAATGATGATTCAAAATGATTTTTCTGACCATGAATTAAAAAAGGCGATTGAGACGTTATGTTTTGATGAAGAATACAGGTCGAGATTGTCAGAAGATGGGAGTAATTATGTTCTCAACAATCATGACATTGAAAAATGTGGTTTGGCTTATTACTCTGCTATAGAAAAGTTCTATGATTCTAAATATTCAAATGTCGAGGGTATTTTTCGAGTCTTAAAACAGAGTTCCTGCCTACCAAAACATAATTTGGACAAATTAAATTTGATTAAGGCCCTATCATCTTCGCTTGAAACTGTTCCAAGAATTAACAAATACTACATTGATATCTCTGAATTGGTAAATAGAGATGCTAGAACTGGTATTCAAAGGGTTGTAAGAAACATTTTGCGTTGCATGCTTCTGGACCCACCAGTTGGCTACCTAGTTGAGCCCGTATATGCAAAAAATGATACGATCGGTTATCGAAAAGCAACGAAATTCGTACAAGATTTTCTCAATTTACCCCATATTTCTGGCGATGAGTTAATTGATCCATCACCAGGAGATGTTTTTTTAGGCTTGGATCTTCAACCTGAAGTGGTTTTAAGCCAGAAGAAATATCTAGATATGATGTATCTAAAAGGCGTTAGCCTAAATTTTGTTGTGTATGACTTAATCCCAATTAAGCACCCCAATTTTTTCCCTGATGGTGCGAGGTCAATTTTTAACAGTTGGCTAGAAACCATTACTAATTACGATCAAGTTATTTCTATTTCAAATTCAACAAAATTTGATGTTGAAAATTGGCTTGCTAAAAATCATCCTTACAGACTAAAAAGCATTACAAATCAAAAAATTAGTTTATCTAGTGAATTATCTAATGAAGACCGGACAATTGGGAGTCCTAAAAATGCATGGTTTGTTAGGTATACGCTGAAAAACCACGATGTATTTTTAATGGTAGGTACTGTCGAACCCCGAAAAGAGCATTCTCAAGTTTTAGATGCTTTCGAGTTAATATGGGCAGACGGAGTAAACAAAAAATTATTAATTGTTGGAAAACAAGGTTGGTGCATTGAATCCCTTTCAAAAAGAATCAAGAAACATCCGCAATTTAATAAAAATTTAATTTGGTTGGAAGATTGCTCTGACGAGTTTCTTCAAGAACTATATTTCAAATGCAAAGGCTTAATTGCATCATCTTGGGCTGAAGGTTATGGTTTGCCTTTGGTAGAAGCATTTAGATCAGGTTTACCTGTATTTTGCAGAGATATTCCGGTTTTTAGAGAAGTTGGCGAAAAATTTGCCACTTTTTTTTCAGGTAAGAGCCCAGAGTCTTTTTTAAGACAATTTGAAGAATGGGATTTGTCACTAAAAAGAGAAGCCAACCCCAAATGTGAATCGGATGAATCAATATGTTGGAAGAAAGCAACAAAAGAGTTGGAGAAAATTACTGTGAAAAATGATTAATCTTTGACAGTGAGTCAGGGATTGGTAAACTGATTCGAGGAAGATAATTTATTATCATAAGAAGTATCGTATTTATTTTAGTTTTTTTTAGTTTTTTTAAGATTTTCTTTAGCCTCGAGATTTTTTTTCGTGGTTGTTCGCTATTTGGTAGTGAAAATTTCATGTATGTTGAGTACAATTAGTAATAATTTTAAATATTTAGTTATGCAGAGCACTCTGCTTTGAGTTAAAAGGAAAAAAACATGACCGCATCATTAATCCACCAAATGTATATAGCCTACTATCAAAGGCCAGCTGACCCAGCAGGTTTAGCCTATTGGCAGGCACAGTTAACTGCAAACGGTGGAGGGGAAGCCGGTTGGAATGCGGTTGCAGCTGCATTTGCTAATGCTGCTGAATCATCTGCCCTTTACGGATCACAAACCCTGTCACAAAAAATTTCAGCTATCTATTTAGCCGCATTCGAGCGTGCTGCCGTAGATAGCGAGGTTAGTTATTGGGCTAGTTCTGGTTTTACTGAAGCTCAAATAGCATTTGCAATTGTCAATGGTGCTCAAAATGACGATTTGACAACTGTTAACAACAAAGAGGCCTACGCAGTTAATTTTGTCGCAACGCTTGATCCTGCTGGAACAGGCGTTGGTCCTTTTGCTTATGAATACAGTGATCCAAGCATTGGTAGAACCTTGATGGGTGATATCACCAAAGACTCAGATACATCTTCTACTACTGTGGCTTCACAGGTTGCTGCAAACGTTCCAACACTAGTAACTGTGAGTCTTACTTCCGGCGCGGATACAATTACCCCAACGACTAACGCTGTTGAAAATATATCAGCAGCTTTGGGTGGTAGTTCTCCTTCATTGGGTAGAACTGACCAGATTGATGGTGGTAGTGCCAGTGACACGATGACAATTACTACTGATGGAAACTTCCTTTTAGGTTTTAGTACGGGCTACATAAAAAATGTTGAAACAATAAATTTTGATACAACTGTAACTTCCGTTACTACAAAAATGATCAATTTAACTGGTGTTTCTGGTGTTTCTACCTACAACATTGGTGCTTCCAAGGCCGTTGTTAAACTTTCTGAAGTTGCGGATGTTGGCGGAACTGTTAATTTAAGTGGTCAATCAACTGGTACTTTTGAGTTAGGTTTTGCCTCTGGTGCAATAAGTGCTTCTGGATCTGCAATGACAATTGGTGTTTCAGATGTTGGTACAACTGGAGATTCTGTTCAAATGATTACTCAGGGTGTTACTGACTTAACTTTAGTTGCATCAGGTAATAACAACAC
>NHFB01000006.1 GCA_002170285.1 Betaproteobacteria bacterium TMED100 | reverse complement strand
AGAATAGGTCCAACGTTTTTTTGTGTGTGGTGNATTGTTTCAATTGGAACGTCACAAAAATTTGCAAATCTTTCGTAAATTTTTTTCGCTGGCATTTTAATTAATTCTTTACCATTACTATAAAAATGCCAGTTAATATCATTATGAATTAAACATGTTTTTAAAAAAGAGTTTTTAGAATGAGTAAATTCAGTACCGACCGATTTTAAAAATTTTTTTCGAGCTGGAATTTTATAAAATAGTTCTTCAACAATTACTGTTGTTCCTTTTTTCGCCGGTGATGGTGAACAAGCCCAATCATCGTCAATTTTTTCTAATATGTAGCCGTTATCATCGTTATTACTTCTTGAAATAATTTTTAGTTTACTAACAGAAGAAATTGCTGCAAGAGCCTCTCCTCTAAAACCGTGAGTAACGCACTTATTTAAATCTGAAATATATTTAATTTTACTTGTCGCATGTCTCGCTATTGATAAGGGTAAATCTTCGTATCTCATTCCTTCTCCGTTATCACAAACTTCTACTTTTTCNATTCCTCCTTCATTTATATGAAGACTGATTGTATTTGCACCAGAATCAATNGAATTCTCNAGCANTTCTTTTATAACTGAACTAGGTCTTTCAATGATTTCTCCTGCTGCTATTTGATTAATNACTAAATTTGATAGATGTAAAATTTTTCCCATATTATTTTGCTCNTACCCTTTTTAACTTTTTGCTTTGGATTTGAGATAGTTGAAAATTCCACTAGAAATTGCAGAAGCTAGTTTTGTTTGATAATTGTAGTTTTGAAGTCTTATTTCTTCATTTGGGTTACTAATAAAAGCGGTTTCGANTAGGATTGATGGGATATCAGGTGCTTTTAAAACAGCAAATCCAGCACGCTCAATATCTTTTTTATGAAGGATATTTACATTTGCCAAGTTAGAGAGAACTGAACGACCAAGTACAGANGAATCTTTAATCTGTGCATTAGTAGACATATCTAATAGTGTTTTTGCAACGCTATAACCCTGTTTTTTCAATTGGACACCTCCAATTAAGTCGGACAAATTTTCTTTTTTTGCTAGCCATTTTGCAGANGCACTGGAAGCCCCCCCATCAGACAGAACATAAACTGANGACCCTCTTGCNTCAGGTTCGATCCANGCNTCTGCNTGAATTGATACAAAAAGGTCGGCCTTTACTCTTCTTGCTTTTTTAACTCTGTTNCTCAGGGAAATGAAGTAATCCGCATCTCTTGTCAAAAACACTCTAACTTTATTCTTTTCTAATTGTAATTTTAAAAGTTTGGANATTTCAAGAACAACATTTTTTTCCAAAGTTCCTCTTTTTCCAACAGCTCCTGGGTCCTCCCCACCATGCCCAGGGTCAAGAGCAATGGTTAAATTATTTTGTTGTTGAGAACCAAAGTTAGGTTTTTTTGTTAGGTCTACGGGAGTGTCACTTTGAGGTTCGTATTTCTGAATTAAGGCAAGTAATGGGTCAACTGGTTTCGTGGGATATAAGTCTACNACAAGTCTATTTTGATAATGAGCAATTGGTTCAAGAGAAAATACTTTGGGTTTGATTGTTTGTTTTAATTCGAAAACAATTCTAAGCGTATTTTTGTCAAACTGACCAACCCTAATTTTACTAAGATACTCGTCTTGAAATTGAAGGTTAGAAACTATATTTTGAAAAGAGTCTAAAAGACTGTTGTTCTTGATATCCAAAACAAGTCTTTCAGGGTTTTTTAAAATAAAAGTATTAATTTTTAGGTTTATTTGTTTATGTTCAATTGCGATACGTGTGTAGTCTTTGGCAGGCCATATCCTAACTGCAAGTACGTTAAAAGACGAGTATGAATTTTGACAAAAACCTAAAAGAAAAAAACCAGAGCTACCAAAAATAAATTTTCTTCTGTTATTCATATTTAAATTTTTTTAAACACTTGGTGTTAATAAAGCGATACAGTTTACTAATTTCTATACCTGAAATTTTTATATCCCTTGGTCCATGTGGGTCTGATTCATTTGACCATAATAATTCAATCAATAAACTCGGATTTGGTAAAAGTCTGGCCTTTTCAGGCCATTCAAGTAAAGTTAAATTTTTGTCATTTTCTATACAGTTTCTTATTTCTTCAGTCCTCCAAGCATAAGGAGAATGTATTCTAAACAAGTCGATNTGAATTATATTTTTTTCACAACNATCATANATTTCTATTATTGAAAAACTCGGACTTGAAATTGTTTCACAAATTCCCAAACCATGTAAGATGGATCTTACAAGACTGGTTTTTCCGGAGCCTAAGTCCCCCTTTAAATAAATTAAATGTACTTTGCTATGAAGAATAAATTTTGAAAGAATTTTTCCTAAATCCATCATATTTTCATAATTTAATGACTTTATGTAGATCAAATTTTCTGATGATTCCATTATCTTAGTTTATTTTTTAAATGCTTTATGAATTCTATCCTGACAAAAACTTTTTTCTTGTCATAAAGTTTAAAATAAGTTTTTAACTAATTTATAGCTCTGTGAAATCACATAAATACTCGGACAATCAAACATTAGAGAAAATTTCTGGATGGGCTCAGGAACTTGGCTTTTCAGATTTGGCAGTTGCAGACATTGAATCCCCAAAAAATTTATCTTTGCCTATTGAGCGTTACAAAAACTGGATAGAGCAAGGATTGCATGGTGAAATGATGTATTTAAAGGATACTATGATTGTCAGAAGCAAACCAGATAAATTGCTTAAAGGAGTTAAAAGGGCAATCATGGTTTCAATGAATTATTTACCCAAGGACTCTACTTCAGACTGGATTGTTAAAGAAATCAATGGGTTACAGAAATCTGAAAAGGCAAACATTTCTGTATATGCACGGGGAAAGGACTACCACCGTGTTATGAGGAAAAGACTTTCAAAATTAGCAAAAAAAATTTGTTTAGAAATAGGCTCTTATGGTTTCAGAGCTTGCGTAGATTCGGCACCCTTGTTGGAGGTTGAGTTAGCTCAAAAATCCGGGCTGGGCTGGAGAGGAAAAAATACTTTACTTTTAAAAAGAAATGAAGGCTCTTTCTTTTTTTTGGGTACACTCCTTACTGACATGCCATTAAAAATAACACATGGTTCGTCTAGTAATCTCTGTGGAAGTTGCACGTCATGTTTAGACAAGTGCCCAACAAAAGCATTTGTTGCTCCTTATGTTTTGGATGCTAAAAAGTGCATCTCTTATTTAACAATAGAAAATAAGGGGATTATTGAAGAACCTTTGAGACATTTGATAGGTAATAGAGTTTATGGTTGTGATGACTGCCAACTTGTGTGTCCATGGAATAAATACGCCAAGCTTTCGACTCTTGAAGAATTTAATGTGAAAAATGGACTCGATGATGTTTCTTTAATTAATCTTTTTAAGTGGAATGAAGTTCAATTCATGCATAACCATGTAGGCAGCCCAATTTTGAGAATAGGTTATGAAAGATGGCTAAGAAATATTGCTATTGGGCTTGGAAACTCGGCTAATAAAAAAAAGGAGTATGGGTCTGTGAATAATGGTGCAGTCTCTGAGATAAAAAAAACACTGGTAACTAGACTTAATGAAAATAAGCCTATCCTCAGACCACACTTAGATTGGGCTATTGCTCAGTGTGATAAATGACTTATAAGAAAAAAATTGCAAATATAAATGTGGAATCGATAATTGAAAGGTTTTGCCATGTTTTGTGGCTGGAGGACGGTCTATCCAAAAATACCACTTCTTCTTATGCAAGAGATCTTCTTGACTTTCACAATTGGTTAATAAAAAGAAAAATTAAAAGAAATTTAATATTAGTCGATGAACAAATTATTGGAATTTATTTCTCCGAGATTTTTTCGAATACAAGTCCCTCTACTGCTAATCGACGCTTATCTTCATTTAGAAGATTTTTTACTTGGCTAATAAGAGAAGCTCACAGATCCGATGATCCTTGTAAAAAAATTAGATCTTTACAATGCTCTCAAAAACTTCCAAGTGTGTTGTTAGAAAAACAAATAGAAAGTTTATTGAAAGTTCCCGACACCAACACAGTTCTTGGTTTAAGGAATAGAGCTATTTTTGAATTAATGTATGCAACTGGCTTGAGAGTCACCGAATTAATCTCTCTACCTTGTGTTTCTTGCTCTTTTATGGATGGTGTTGTTCGAGTCTTGGGTAAAGGAAAAAAAGAGAGGTTAGTGCCTTTTGGAGAATTAGCCTCTAACTGGACACAAAAGTACTTGGAGAAAAGTAGACCTTTATTGTTAAAGAACAAAGTATCGGAAATTTTGTTTTTGTCTGAAAGAGGATCACAGTTAACTAGACAGGCTGTTTGGAAATTATTTAGAATTTGTGCTGGTGAGGCTGGGTTATCTAAAAATTTTTCTCCACATAGCATTAGGCACGCTTTTGCAACTCATTTACTAAATCATGGTGCTGATTTAAGAGCAGTGCAGCTTTTACTGGGACACTCAGACATTTCAACAACACAAATTTATACGCATATCGCCGGTGACCGTTTAAAGTCAATTCACGAAAAACATCATCCAAGGGCATAACATGATTCAAACATTTTTAACGCAACACGTTTATTTTCTTTTATTGTCGGTTTGCATATTTTCATACTTAATTGGCTCTGTTTCATTTGCAATTGTTATTAGTAAGATTAGAGGCCTAGATGATCCGAGGGGACATGGTTCCAAAAATCCTGGAGCAACCAATGTAATGAGAACTGGAGATAGTGTTGCTGCTTTTTTGACTCTTGTCGGAGACACTTTAAAAGGTTTATTGGTGATTGTTTTTGTAAAAATTTTTTGGGTTGAGGATCCACTAACTCAAGAAGGTGCTTTTNTGATTTCCTTGTCTATGTTGGCAGTACTTGTGGGACATTTGTTCCCAATATTTTTCAAATTTAAGGGCGGAAAGGGAGTGGCTACAAGCGGGGGAATTTTAATAGGAATTGATGCTTTCCTTGGAGTTTCGGTTTTATGTGTTTGGTTATTTTTTTATTGTATGTTTAGCATTTCTTCAGTTGCAGCCTTGTCTTCTGCATTTGCGGCGATTTTTTTTGCAATCATTTTCATTCCACTTGCATGGCCAAATCATTACGAAATCCTGATTTTTACTATATGGGTGATTTCACTAATTCTTTTTATAAGACACCATACAAATATTCAATTGATTCTAAAAAACAAACAAAAGTATTTTTTAGCTTAAGAGGTGTTATGAAGTGACCATCTGGGTAAAATTTCGATATTTTCTGTTTTGATTGGAGTAAAACCCGAAAGATACTTTTGAGTCGCAGCCCAGGCTATCATTGTTCCATTGTCAGTGCATAATCTTTTGGTTGGAAAATAAACATTAATACCTAACTCTTTTGATAACTCTATAAAACGCTCCCTGATTAAATAATTAGATGCAACTCCGCCAGCCAACGCGAGCCTTTTAATACCAGTTTTTTTTAAAGCCAATCTACACTTGGATGTCAGAATTTCTGATATTGTGAATTCAAGGCTTGAAGCTAAATCACTTTTAATTTTGGGGTCATTGATGTCATTCTTTTTTGTTTCAGTTAGAACGGCAGTTTTTAATCCTGAAAAACTAAAATTTAATGTATCTTTGTTACAGAGAGGTTGTGGCAACTTGAACTTGAATTTGTTTCCGGTCAATCCGACTTTAGAAATTGCAGGACCACCTGGATACCCTAAGCCTAGAAGTAAAGCTGTTTTGTCAAAAGCCTCACCAACAGCATCATCGATAGTCTGGCCCAATATTTTATACAAACCAACGCCATTGACCTCAACGATTTGAGTGTGTCCTCCCGATATNAGAAGTGCTAGAAAAGGAAACACACATTTATCACTAAAAGTATCGTTTTCAAGTAACACTGATAAAATATGTCCTTCAAGGTGGTTTACGGGTATGAGGGGACAATTAATAGCCTCTGATANCCCACATGCAAAGCTAGAACCCGTTAGAAGTGCTCCTGATAGTCCTGGTCCAGTTGTTATTCCAATAGCATCAATATTGTTTATGTTGACACCCGCATCCACGAATACTTCTTGTGTCAATGGAAGTAGCGCTTTCAGATGCTCCCTTGATGCAAGTTCAGGCACCACACCGCCGTAATGGGAGTGTAGATCAATTTGAGTTGATAACCTTTCATGAATGGTTTTTGAAATTATTTTATTTCTATCGCTTGAGTCATATGTTGAAGAAATAATCGCTACACCAGTTTCATCNCAACTAGTTTCAATGCCTAATATTTTAATATCCGAATAGTTCGTTTTCATTAATCTTGGTTCTTGCCAAATTGGCTGAGCTCATACATAATTGAGGGTCACAAATTTGATGATAAAACAAAAATGCCCATAGTACGATTAAAAGAAAATGAGCCGTTTGAATCTGCTATGCGCAGATTTAAAAGAACAATTGAAAAAATTGGACTTTTAACTGAACTTAGAGCTCGAGAATTCTACGAGAAACCCACTGCAGAGAGAAAAAGAAAAAAAGCAGCAGCTGTTAAGCGACATCACAAGCGTATACGTAGTCAAATGATTCCCTCCAGAAAATACTAAGTTCTATTTTAATCCATATATTTTATAAATATTAAACTCGTTAGAAAGTATATTTGCTTAGGGAAATCTTTATGATTCCTAGGGATTTTTTAGATGACTTGTTAAGCCGTATTGACATAGTTATGGTGATTGGTTCTCACATTGAACTCAAAAAGAAGGGTGCAAATTACTCTGCTTTATGCCCATTTCATGAAGAAAAAACTCCCTCCTTTACCGTTAACTCAAATAAGCAGTTTTATCACTGTTTTGGATGTGGGGTTTCAGGTGATGCAGTAAGTTTTCTAATGAAATATCGAGGTCAGACTTTTCCTCAGGTTCTTAGTGATTTAGCAAAACAACATGGATTAGTTATTCCGAGCAATGATAATGAAAAGTCAGTGGAATCGAAAAAAAACTTTATATTTAAAGATAGACTAAAGAAGTCGTTAGTTAAAGCCGCTAAATATTATCAAAAAAACTTAAAAAATAATCAAAATGCAATAAATTATTTAAAAAAAAGAGGTATCAGTGGTAAGACTGCATTAAACTTCCACCTCGGAGTTGCACTCAATGAATGGAATGGATTGCTTGATGTTTTTCATGACAATAATGACAATCAATTTTTGATTGATGCTGGTTTGCTTATAAAGTCAGAGAAGAAACCTGATAAAAATTATGATCGTTTTCGTGATAGGTTGATGTTTCCAATTTTTAATATATCAGGTGAAGTAATCGGTTTCGGCGCTAGAACATTTGGAAAAGAACAACCAAAATATTTAAACTCTCCAGAAACCCAAATTTTTTCAAAGGGTAAGGANCTTTATGGAATTTTTGAAGCTAAAAACTATATTAATAAATCNAAGCAAGTAATTATAGTTGAGGGATATATGGACGTAATTGGTTTGTTTGAGAACGGTATAAAAAATTCTGTTGCATCTCTGGGTACATCTTTTACAAAAAATCAGTTTTTCTTACTGTCTAGAATGGCTGAGAAAATTACATTTATGTTTGATGGAGATAATGCAGGTAAAAAAGCAGCCCAAAAAGCGCTAATATCAATTCTTCCTGAATTAAAGCCTGCTGTGAGTGTTGATTTTGTTTTTTTGCCTGAAGGAGACGATCCTGACAGCTATATAAGAACTAAAGGACTAGATTCGTTAATTATGTTGGTAAAGCAAGCCATGCCACTGTCAGAGTTTATTTTTTATTTGGCCAGTAAAGATATTGATCAAAATATAGTTGAAGGAAGAACTAAAATAATAAACAATTTATTGGGTTTTTTTAAAAACATGAACGAGGGTATTTTAAAAAATCAAATAATTCTGGAAGCATCTAACAGATTTGATTTTTCATCTCATGAGCTTAACTTACGAAAGTACCAATCAAATTCTGAACGTCAGAAATTTCCTAGAGCTACACCTAAAAAATTAACTGGTGAAGGATTAGTTTCACGTGAAATTAAGATATTTAAAATTTTTGCTCGCTTCCCTTCTCTTTTAAACGAATTGGATAATTTTTTAAGTGAAATTGACGTTAACACTTATCCGATATTCTCAGAGACCCAATCAAACTCATTAAAGTTTATTTTAGGTTGTAGTNATTTCAGTAAAAACCCACAAGATAACTTGTCTACGCTAAAAGAAGCTATTAGCAAGGCCGGCCGCACTGAACTCGCTGTTATTCAATTATTACGAAATTGTTGTGAGTATGATTCTGCGATAGATGATATGCCCAGTTATGACACTAGCTCTGCAAGAGCAGATATAAAAAATATTTTAAAAAGATTTTTAGTTGATTATCTAGAGTCTGAGGCTTCCCGAATTATTAAATCTGGGGAGTCATTTGATAAATTAACTAAAATCAGAGTTAAAATATCTGAATTAACTGGTAACAGATTATGATAAGTCTGTTATCCTACATGGTTTCTCTAAATAATTGAAAAAAGGGACAGAAAATTGCCTTCTTCTTCTAACGTAAACAAGAAAAAACAATCAAGTCTATCTAAGGGTAAAACCCATAAGGAAAAATTAGTCACCAAGACCGAAACCGACGACACCAAAAACATAGAAGTTGGAAAGTCGATTGATGGTAAATCAGCTGTTAATCAGGGCAAAGAAATTAATATAAATAATGAGTTGAATGTAACTGCGGGACCTTTAAAAAAGAAGCGAAGAGGTAGAAGAACAAAAGCCGAAATGATAGCTGCTCGAGCTGCGGAAAATTCGGATAATAATTTGAGCAATGATTCTAGTTCGGGTAAAAAACCTGGAAAAGTAGGTAGACCAAGAAAAAAAGGCGGTAGAAGATCTCGTGATAGAAAGCTTCTCGAGTTCATGCCAGCTGGCCCACTGTCTATTGAGGAGCTTGAGGCCAGAAAGTTAAGGCTTAAAACTCTTATATTACTTGGTAAGGAAAGAGGTTATTTGACTCACGGCGAAATAAATGATCATCTTCCTGATGTTCAGATAGACAGTGACCAAATGGAGTCCATTGTTATTACTTTTAACGAATGGAACATAGCTGTGTATGAGCAGACACCCGACAGTGAAACCCTTTTGTTGTCAGGTTCGCCTGCCAGGGATACGGATGATGCTGAGGAAGAGGCTGAAGCTGCATTATCAACTGTAGTTGATTCAGAGTTTGGCAGAACTACAGATCCAGTGAGAATGTACATGAGAGAGATGGGCTCAGTGGAGCTTTTAACAAGGGAAGGTGAGATAGTAATCGCCAAACGCATTGAGGCAGGTTTGCGGGATATGATTTACGCCATTGCATCATGTCCGATAACAATCAACGAAATTATTGAATATGGAAAAAAAATTGATTCAGAAATTCTCAGGATTGAGGAAGTTGTCGATGGTATAGTCGACCCCGATGCTCCAGAAGAAGATCTTTTGGTTTCTCAAGAGGCTGAGATAGCCGCAATTGAAGAGGATGAAGATGATGGCCAGGGCGAGGCGTCGTTAAATGCTGCAAAATTTTTAGAAAGAAAAACTGTTGTTTTAGAAAAAATTTCTTTAATTGAAAAGCAGTTTGGAAAAATGAGGCATGCTTTTGAAACTGAAGGTTACAAATCCGAAAATTATGTAAAAGCGCAAGAAACTATCAGGCAAGAGTTAATGGGAATTAGATTTACAGCAAAGATTGTTGAAAAACTTGCCGACACCTTAAGAAATGAGGTTGAAGAGGTTAGACATGTTGAGAGAAAAATAAGACATCTAGTAGTTGAAAGAATAGGATTGCCGCATGAGTGGCTTGTTAAACAATGGGCTGGAAATGAAACTAATTTGAGCTTATTTGAAGATAAAGCAGAAACCATGGCAGAGGATTCCAGCCTTCTCAGGAGAAATTTACCTGCATTACAGGAACTTCAGCAAACATTGTTAGACATTCAGGCTCGAGTGGTTTTGCCTTTAAGTGATTTAAGAGAAGTCAATAAATCTATGACAAAGGGGGAAATAAAGGCCCGAGATGCTAAGAAAGAAATGACTGAAGCTAACCTTAGACTAGTTATTTCAATTGCCAAAAAATATACTAACAGAGGGTTACAGTTTCTAGATTTGATTCAGGAAGGCAACATTGGATTGATGAAGGCAGTTGACAAATTTGAGTATAGAAGAGGCTATAAATTTTCCACCTATGCCACGTGGTGGATAAGGCAGGCAATTACTAGGTCAATTGCTGACCAAGCAAGAACAATNAGAATTCCAGTTCATATGATAGAGACAATAAACAAAATGAATAGAATTTCGAGACAACTACTTCAAGAAACCGGGAAAGAGCCTGAACCTCAAGTTCTAGCTGAAAAAATGGAAATGGCTGAAGATAAGGTTCGAAAAATCATGAAAATAGCCAAAGAGCCAATTTCCATGGAGACCCCAATAGGAGACGATGATGATTCTCATCTTGGCGACTTTATAGAGGACTTAAATACACTTTTGCCTATGGAAATAGCCCTTCAAGACTCAATGAGGGATGTTGTCAAAGAAGTTCTTGACTCCCTAACCCCTAGGGAAGCGAAAGTTTTAAGAATGAGATTTGGTGTAGAGATGGCTACTGACCANACACTTGAGGAAGTTGGTAAACAGTTTGATGTAACTAGAGAGAGAATTAGACAGATTGAGGCAAAAGCCCTTAGAAAGCTTCGACATCCCAGTAGGAGCGATAAGTTAAAGAGCTTTCTAGATAGCTTGTGATGCTAATATTGGGCCGTTAGCTCAGTTGGTTAGAGCAGGGGACTCATAATCCCTTGGTCGCAGGTTCGAGTCCTGCACGGCCCACCAAACTGCGATCTAAAAGTCTNATNAGAATGACTTTTATTTATNAAGAATGCGGGGGTGTTTAAAATTACTCAACATATGAATTTTAAACAAATAACAAAAAACTCAAAAAAATTATTATCTTCATATAATCTTTCATTTATGAATAATTTTTTTATATTTATAATTCTTTGTTTTTTTCAAACGTCCCCTATTTTTGGATCTGATGACTTAAAAGAAGATTCTTTGATTCCAATTGATTTTAAAATAGAAAAAATATATGAATCNGAATTTTCTACAATTTATACTGTGAGAGATTTAAAAGGGCATCTGTCACCTCTAGGAATAGAATCGGCTGTGCACAGTTTGGTTGAGATAAAAAAAAATGGGATTTTTGTGATTGATCCTGGTCCTCATCCAAGATATGCAAAAAAAATTCTAAGTTCAGTTCAAAAAGTTCACGGAAAAAAGTTACCTAATGTTAAATGGGTTTTCAATTCAACAGGAAAGCCTGAAAATGTATTAGGTAATTCTGCGTTTGATTGGATGCAACCTGTATATATGAGCTCAAGAGTCACATTTGAAGTCATGAGATCAAAATGTGAGCAGTGCAGAAAAGATTTATTTTCTGTGGTTCCAGAGAAGGGATTAATGGACGAAAAAATCGTATATCCAAATTATATAGTCGAAGATCATCAAATTCTTCATCCGCAGTTGAGAGATTGGAAAACTTATACCTTTAGTTGTGCAAAGAATACTGGTGATACTGCACTCTGGAATAAAAAAGCAGGTATTTTGTATGCAGGTAGGATGGTTCATTCCGGTAACTTGCCAAGTTTGTTACATGCCAACACATATGAGTGGATAAAAAGCTTAAAAACTCTAGAAAATTTAAGTCCAAAGTATGTTGTTGGAAGTGGAAATATTGGATCCAGCAGTCTTTTTAGTAAATCCGATATACAGATTACAAAAAATTATTTATCAGATCTTTTACTTCTGGTTAAAAATGATTTCAATGCTGGAGGTAATGGATCCGACGCTGACAAAAGACTTGGTCTGCCGAAATTTAAAAATTTACTTGGTTATTCTGACAGGCATGGCTTGAACGTTCAACATGTTTGGAGGGAGTTTGAAATTGCTCAATTTGGAGATGAAGTTAAGTGTTCGGAGGACTCACTTAAAGGTGCAACCTTTGAAGCATTAGACTCAAACAAGATGAACAAAAGGCTATCAAATAAGTCTGACTACAATGCTTCTGAAATAGCTAAAAATTCCTTTGTTTTTACAGGATTTATTGATGATTTTACGAAAGAAAACTTAGGTCATATTTCCAACTATGGATTTATTATTGGAGAGCAGTGTGTAGCTATTATTGACACAGGGGGAAGTAAAAATACTGGTTTACGTTTGTTAAGAAAAATTAGAAAAACTACGACCAAACCTATTTGTTACGTCATTAACACTCATGCTCATCCTGATCATATTGGTGGTAATCAAGTGTTTCGTAATTTAAACCCAAAACCTGAGTTTATTTCACACTACAAATTCGAAGCCGCATTAAGTTCAAGATTTCAAACTTTTAACAAAAGATTGTACGAATTGATGGGTTTAAAAAACGTGGTAATTTTGGGGCCAGTTTCAAAAGAAGTAAAAAAAGATTTGGAGATTGATTTGGGAGGCAGAAAATTATTTTTAAAAGCATGGAAAACGTCACATACGGACAACGATCTTACAGTTTTTGATGATTACAATAGGGTTTTATGGACTGGAGATTTGTTGTTTGTTGACCACATCCCAGTTTTGGATGGTAATTTAAGCTCTTGGATCAAAACTACAAGAGAATTAACCAAGTCCCGAAATGCTGGTTCAAATGGTCTACAGGTTAAATTTATAGTCCCTGGTCATGGTAAATTTCAAAAAATAGATTCAGAAAAATTACAAGAACAAAATGAATATTTAGTTAATTTGTACAATTTGACCAAACAAGCTTTAAAAGAAGGAAAAACAATTTCGGATGCTGTTGAGAGTGTCTCTCATGAAATTAAAGAAGGTTGGGACTTGCCTGAGCTCTTTAATAAGCGTAATGTTACATCAGCGTATGCTGAATTAGAATGGGAGTAGAAGAATGTTTTGTTCAACAGGAAAAAAAGTAGTTTTTTCATTATTTTCGCTAGGGCTGTATTTTGGTGGTATTCATTATTCTTATGCAGGAGAGATCATTAACCCATCACAAAATACTGAAAAATGGATGATGCTTAAAGAATCCTTGTTTCCTCAAAAAAAAATTAATGAAAATGCCACCAACATTTTATCTATTTCAGCTCCTTTTCGGGCTGAAGATGCTGCAGTAGTTCCCATATCTATAACTAGTAAAATTGATCAAACAAAAAAGAATTACATAAAAAAACTTTATCTATTAATTGACAATAATCCAACACCTGTTGCAGGAGTTTTTACCCTAAGTCCTGATGCTGGCAAAGCAGATATTGAGACCAGAGTTAGATTAGAAGAATATACTTATGTTAGAGCAGTTGCTAAGCTAAATGATGATTCGTTGCACATGGTTAGTAGATATGTAAGGGCATCGGGAGGGTGTTCAGCGCCTGCTGGAAAAGACCAAGAAGCTGCTTTAGCCAGGATGGGTAAGATGCGTTTTAGAGTTCCAAATAAAGTGAGACTTGGAGAGCCAACACTTGCTCAAGTGATGGTTTCACACCCAAATTTTTCAGGTATGCAGATGGATCAAATAACTAGACTGTATGTACCCCCTCTTTTTGTTAGAAAAATTCAAGTTAAGCAAGGAAAAAAAATACTACTTACTGCAGATTTAGATTTTGCTATCAGTGAAAATCCAAATATTAGATTTTATTTTGTTCCCAACAATAAAAAAGAACTTCTTAGAGCTGAGGTTCTTGATTCTACAGACAAAACTTTTGTTAAAGATTTGAGTGTTGCCGTTGATTCTTAGTTTCAAAAACAATTGGTAACAGCTAAGCTCAAACGACAACTCCACTGAAAGGTGGCATTCTGGTGTTTAGCCGATCTTCTATACATTAGAGTAGGTTCGTTTAAGATCTTATCATTAAGCGGGAAGCTTATTTTGGTGTTCTTTGAATTGGTAAAAAAATTTAAAAAACAAGTATCTTTTTCTGGGCATAACGTTTTGATAGTATCTATATGGAATTNTTTGTCCTTTTGGCGTTCCAGAGGCACAATGATAAATTGCATAATCCCNATTTTGGCGGCAATTATAGATCCGTTTGGTAAAATCTCGTTAGTTTGATTAGCCTTTGTATTCGAAGAGTAACTTAAAATTGTCACCCCACATACAATACAAACAATAGCAAAAAAAAAACTAACTTTTTTAGCTTCGCTTGTTATCATAATTTTAAAAACCTTTATTAAATTTTACAAATTAAAAGGAACTAGTTCCTCTTAAATTACTCATATAATTAGTATTTTGCAAGCTTCGTTATTTACATTTACTTTTCTGATTAAAACCTAAATTATGTATTGCAAATCCAACTTTTTTATTTCTGACCTACTAAAACTAACTTTTTTTTTTGCTGTCTTCTTAACCAATTCAGTACTTAGTGGAGAAAATCCCAGTAAATTTGTTAAATTTACCACCGACTTTGATGCGAAGTGTGTAAGTAGGGGTGGAGTAATGATATATATATCCAACAGCCATCCAAAAAACACACTAAAAGTTACACTTGAGCGTTGGTTTATGGATTATAGAACTGGGGATCGAAGTCGCTCAATTTTAACTCCCTCCTCTGAACCTGAAGCTTTAGGGTGTTCAAAGGTTTCAAATGGAAAACAAGAGTGGAGGGTGAANAAAAGTGAGTGGGTTAAAAAATGANTATTGTATCTTACACTCAGTATTTTAAAAATCTTCTCATAGCTTCTATGATCATATTCAGCAGTTTTTGCCTCAATAATTCATTAATCTCTGCTGAAAGGTCTAATTTNTCTTCTGAGTTTTATGCGGGTCTTTCAATGGGGGTTATGAAAGTTTTGGCTCCTGCTGACGGAAGACTATACTCTGGATCCGGAGTTATTATTGGACCTGGTGAAGTTTTAACTAATTGTCATGTTATTAGAAAAAGTAACCGCATATCCGTAATGAAAGGTGCCTTGAGCTTTAATGTAACAAGCATTAAAAAAAATATCCATCGAGATCTTTGTTTGCTCGAAGCACCTACCCTTAATTTTCCAGCTGTTGACCTAAGAAAAACATCTGAAATGCGAATTGGTGATATGGTTTATTTTTATGGATACCCTGGAGGCGCTGATGCCTTTTTTACCGAGGGAAGAGTAAGTGCTTTGCACCCTATGGAGAAAAGTCTTGTTGTTAAAACTACTGCTGGTTTTTCATCTGGAGGAAGTGGCGGCGGTTTATTTGATAAAAATGGTAGTCTAATAGGAATAACAACTTTTTTTTCTGCCGGGCATTCTGGGGGTTACTATGCTTTACCAAGTGACTGGATTAATGACTTAAGGCGAACAAAAAAAACTAAAGTTAGTACTATTGATGGACTAACTTTTTGGGAAAAAAATCTTAACGAGCAACCAAATTTTTTAAAGTTTGCAAGGTATGTTTCTGATAAAAATTGGGATGAGGCTTTAAAGTTTTCATCTCAGTGGCAACTTGATGATCCTTCAAATTATGATGCTCTTCTTTCGCATGGGATGTCTTTAGTTCATTTCAAGCAAAGCGATGAAGCCATAAAAATTTTGGAAAAAGCAAGAAATTTAGCTCCTGAAAACGCAAACATATTGTTTGAATTGGAAAAGGCACTATCTGGATCAAAAAATCACAAAAAGCTAGAAGATGTCTCAAAAGTTTTAAAAGAAATTGATCCAGATGGAGTTGCTGCAGGGAAATGTAAAATGGCTTGTTAAATTATATTTAGGGTTAAATATGGGACTAGACATAATTTTAGAAGGGGTCTCAAAAAGTTTTGGAGTCGATGAATTTTCAATTAAAAATATAAATTTAAAAATTAGAAGTGGAGAAATTGTCGCTTTAACTGGTGATTCAGGTAGCGGTAAAACGACTTTATTAAACTTAATTGCATCGATTGATCGGCCAGATTCTGGAAATATAGTTGTGGGAGATTGCAATTTTAATACCATGACCGAGGAGTCTCTTACAGAGTTTAGGCGTGTTAATTTAGGTTTTATTTTTCAGTCTTTTCACTTACTCCCACATTTAAATGTTTATCAAAATATTATTTTTCCTTGTCTTCTTTCTCAAATGGACTTGCCTAAATCAAGATTAAGAGTAAAGCAATTTCTAAATGAAATTGGGCTTACGGGCAAAGAAAGTTCATTTCCTGCCCAGTTATCAGGGGGTGAGCAACAAAGAGTTGCCATAGCTAGAGCGCTTATTCATGAGCCGAATTTAATTCTTGCGGATGAACCTACTGGAAATCTTGACTCAAACACTACAGATAAAATTTTAACTTTATTAGTCAATCAGTGNATGAGATCGGGTACAACGCTTTTAATTGTTACTCACTCAGATCAAGTATCTAAAAAAATGGATAGGCAACTACTCCTAAACTCCAAAGGACTGATAGATTTAAATTGAAAATTAATTAATGAAAAATTCACTCAAATACTTTATAAAAAAATTAGGAATGTTTGAAATTTTTTTGTTTTGGTTTGTGCAAGGAACATTAAGAACTCAACCCCTGAGGTGGGTTGTGGTAACACTAACAATATCTTTAGGAATAACTCTTGCCGTTGCAATAAACATTGTTAACAAATCAGCCATAAACGAGTTTAATCATGCAACCAGTGCTTTAAAAGGTAATGCTAACTTTCAAATTAAAGCCAAAACTGGTTTTTTTAATGAACTCATTTTTGAAGAATTTTTAAACCTAAAAAAAAAGTTTGGTATCTTAGAAATTAGTCCTGTTCTTGAATTATCTTTAGTGACCAGAGATAATAAAATAATAAACATTTTAGGACTAGATTTTTTTAGGGCTGTCAAAACAACTCCAGTTTTTTCAGCAATACCTGACCAAAATAAAAATACAACTTCTTTAAATGGCAATTATAAAGAAAACAATAAATTATCTGTTTTTAGTCAATCGTCAATTTTTTTATCTCCCGTCGCCCAAAAAAAATTTGGTGTTTCAATCGGTGATCCTCTTACTGTTTTTCATGCAGGTCAGGAGGTTGTTTTTTATGTGGGCGGTGTTCTCTCAAACTCAGTTGGAGACAATGTCGCGGTGGTGGATATTGCAGCTTTTCAAAATGCTTTCAATATGTACGGAAAGCTAAGTAGATTAGATTTTAAGGTTTTAAGTAAAAATAANTCTGAANAATCGAAGTTTTTAGTTAGTGAATATTTGTCCACTAGTAAACACCAATTCAATCTTGAAGTTGTAAGTTTAAATGATTCATTAAAAAAAAATAATAATTTATCTAGAGCATATTATGTCAATTTGTCAGTTTTAGCTTTGATAGCGTTATTTACAGGAATGTTTTTAGTATATTCAGTTTTGAACCTATCTGTTCAACAACAAAGCATACAGTTTGCAATATTAAGGGTACTAGGTTTAACAAAAACAGAGTTAATTAAAATTATTGTTTCTATAGGTTTTTCACTATCTTTTATAGGAAGCACATTGGGAGTAATTTTTGGTTTGTGTATTGCCAAACTATTGTTGTCCAGCTTAAATGCTAATCTTGGTGCAAGTTTAATTTTTCAAAACGCAACCATACTTCATATTGATTGGTTAACATTAATTTTTTATTGGCTTCTCGGCATTTTTGTTGGAGTACTAGCAAGTTTAATTCCAGCTACTAGGATATCCAAAGTTTCCCCAAAAATTAGTTTTACCTCCAGTGAAAAAAAGAGTTACGTCTTTGGGATAGTTTCCCCATTAATTTTCTTCATCTTAATTGCAATTGCGAGCTTGTTACTATTTTTACCAAGTTTTAATGGAATTCCATTTGCAAGTTATGTAAGTATAGCTCTGATACTATTTGCATTTATTGGAGTAATTCCAAAAATTAGTTCACTTTTTTTAAGATTAATTAATGCATTATTTTTGAATCTTTCAAAAAAGAAATTTTGGATATGGCTGGGTTTAAATAGACTTACTAATACAAGCGGAGAAATTTCATCCATCATTTCATCGGTTGTCGCTAGTTTCGCTTTGACAATTTCAATCCTAATCATGATTACAAGTTTTAAAAGTTCAGTTATCAATTGGTTAGATAAATTGTTGGTTGCTGATATATACGGCAGTGTAAAAGAGATTTCCGGATATTCAAAAATCGATAAAAACTTAAAGAGGAAAATCGAAGAAATAAATGGAGTAAAGAGAGTAGAATTATCTAAAAATTTTTCAGTTTCACTTGATCCTACAAATGTTAATGTTGATATGATTGTGAAACAGTTAGATCATAAAAACCCTGAATCTCAACTTATCTTCGTTGGAGAAAAATTGTCCTACGAAAAAGTAAACCATTACATTAAATCTGCAAAAAAAATTGTCATTTACGCATCGGAGAGTGTGAGACAGATATACAATTNTAATATAAACGATACTCCAGTAATCCCTTTTCCAGGTGAAAAATTTTCTGAGGTTGTCATTGGTGGTTTTTACAGAGATTACTCTCATCAGCATGGAAGNATCCTTGTGAAGGAGTCTGATTTTAGGACCGTAACTGGTAATAGTGATTTAAAAAACTTGGCTATATGGTTGGAAACAGATGCAGAACCGCAACAGGTGGTTTTGGACGTCAAAAATTTGGGCGAAATGATGAAAGAAATGAACTTTAAAAGTTCCCAAAGAATAAGAGATATATCTTTAAAAATTTTTGATCAGACATTTTACGTTGCTTATTTATTAGGGATAGTCGCTCTGTTTATCTCAATTTTTTCAATCTTCTGTACATACATTACTCAAGCCAAAGTTCGCGAAAAAGAATTTTCATTNCTTATGCACTTGGGTTTGTCCAAGCAAAACATAGAAATGCAAACGAGTTTTGAAAGTGGTCTTTTATGTTTTTTTGGAGTTTTTTGGGGTTTGATTGCAGGTACTTGTATAAGTTTGATATTAATTTATGTAGTTAACCCCCAATCATTTTATTGGACGATGGATTTTAAATTCCCTTTAAACACCATTCTTCTACTGGCTTTTTTGTTGATTTTATCTGGAGTATTGTCTTCAAAACTAGCTGTAAAAAATGAACTCAAAAAAAATCTCTTGGGTAAAGTTTTGAAAAAGGTCGGTACATCTTTTGGTTGATAGAAGATTTTTTATGTCGTCAATCGGCAAATCCTGTGTCATATTTGCTCCTGATTTTCTTCATTCCAAGAACATCTCCTTAGATGAAGATCGTAAAACAAATCAAGGCATGTCAGTTAATCCTAGTGAGAGATTAAATTTTCCAAGAGACTTTGGGGCCCATTACCTTTATGGTATTGAATGGTGGTACGTCACCGGTTGGTTAAACAACGACTTTGGGGAAGAGTTTGCATATCAACTTACCTTTTTCAGGCGCAAGACATTTATTGGTGAAAAAAACCAAAGTCGCTTTTCTCCAAAACATTTAATTTTTGCCCATGCCACATTAATATCCAAAAAACTTGAGGTTCTAAAAAGTGATCAGCGNGCTGGTCGTTTAGGATCGGGTTTGGTGCTGTGTTCTAACGTAAACACAAACCTTAGATTTGAAAATTGGATTATGTTCAGGAATCAAAATAATGATCGATACAAAATTCAAGTTGAGTCAAATGAGTTTTCTTTCGAAATGGAACTTCAACCTCAAACCAAACTTAAAAATTTAATATTAAGAGGAGATAGCGGTTATTCGCGAAAAGGACCGGAAGTAAGTCAAGCAAGTTGGTATTACAGTAGACCCAATTTAAAAACTAATGGTTTGATCACTATTGATAAGAAAATATATTCAATTCAAGGTCTCTCATGGTTGGATCATGAGTGGTCTAGTGAACTCTTGCATCCTGACGCAGTTGGTTGGGATTGGGTTGGAATAAATTTAATAGACGGGGGTAGTTTGATGGCTTTCAGGATTCGTAAAAATGATGGATCCACAATATGGAGTGATTTTTCTATGTTAGATGCTAACGGAAAAAAACATCCATGGTTAGAACAAAAAAATATAAGTGATACAACCGTGACAGCTAAATGGAGCATATTAAAAGAGTGGTTGTCACCGAATTCTTTTGCTAAGTATCCAATTTCGCAAAAAATCACCATTGGTCAAAAAGCGTTAATATTTGTTCCATTAATTGAAAATCAAGAGCTTGATGCAAGGATGACTACAGGTGGTTTTTATTGGGAGGGAGCAGTTAAGTTGATTATTAATGAACAGATTTTTGGCAAAGGTTTTTTGGAATTAACCGGTTATTCAAGCCCGATAAAACTGAAATAATTTTTTTGGTTATAATAGATAAATGAATACAAATATTTTTAATACTAATAATTATTTTTGTGAAGTAGAAGCTGAGCCATCTTATTTGGAGGCTCATTCATCACCAGAAGCTAATCAATATGTTTTTGCTTACACCATTAGAATTTTAAACACTGGAGAACATACTTTTAAATTGGTAAGTAGACATTGGGAAATCGTTGACGCTAACGGAGAAACTCAGGAGGTTCGTGGTGATGGCGTTGTTGGACAACAGCCGATTTTGGAGCCCGGAGAGGGGTTTGAGTATACAAGTAGTGCTATCATCTCCACTCCAGTCGGAACTATGAGAGGAAAGTATCAAATGGTTGCGGAGGATGGCACACCTTTTGATGCTGAAATCCCTGAATTTCATCTTCAAATACCTAGAGTACTTCACTAAGTTTTTTTATTTACCTCTCAAATATAATTTTTAAAATTTAGAAAAATCTTAAATGATTACTCTGATTTTTAATGAAAATTTCTAAATATAATTGTAAAATTCCATTCTTAACAGTATTTTCTTATAGATTTACTAAATATAATTTCAGATAACAATTAATTAAAATTCATTGTCGTTATAATGAAAATACCTTGCATCTTGTTAAAAGGCATAATTACCAAATGCCAATACCTTACATAAAAATCGCAATTCAAATTTTAATTGGCTTTAAAAATCGTTTCGATTTTAAAGCTAGTATTATTAAATGATTATTCCACTGTTTCCACTTGAGTCAGGTTTATTCCCCGACGGATTAATATCATTGAGGATTTTTGAGATCAGATATTTAGATATGGTCAAAAAAGCAATTAAAGAAAAAAGCTCATTTGGTTTGATCATGTTAAAAAAAGGAAATGAAGTAAGAAAACCTGGAGTGGTGGAGGAATTCATGTCAGTTGGAACAATCGCTGAAATTATTGAAATTAATACTTTACAGCCTACATTGATTTTAATTAGATGCTTGGGGAAAAAAAGGTTTCGTTTACTAAGTCAAGAGAGAGTAAAATATGGCCTTTGGCAGGGTGAGGTAGAAATTATCGAAGATGACATAGTTAAAGAAATACCACCCAACTTACAGCCAGTAGCNGATTCATTGGGAAAATTTATTTTATCAATGCAGCAAACCGGAGTTTCANAGGATAAAATGCCAATTCAACCACCATTTCGTTTGACTGAAAGTGGTTGGGTTTCAAATAGATGGGCTGAATTACTTTCAATAAATGTTTTTTCCAGACAAAAGCTACTAGAAGAGACATGTCCAAATATCCGCTTGAAGAGAGTTGCAGAATATTTATCTAGTTCACTTGGAGCTGATTAATGATAAATTATGAAGGCTTTAGCTTGGAACATTTGATCAATGTAATTATCATTATTTCAGTTTTGGAAATTATTGTTTTATGCGTATTTTTAAAAAATTTGAGCGCAATTATAAAAAATCAAATTTTTTTTTTAAACATTTGTGCGGGAATATTTTTGCTGGTTGCTTTTGCAATTGCAATTAATGAAAAACCATTTATTTATTCAATATTTTTTTTATTTTTTTCTGGCTTGTGCCACCTTAGATGTTTGATTAAATTTTTAAAGGATCTTAAAAATAATGATTGATCACATTCAATGAGTAAATCCTTTCCTTTCTCAGCTATTGTTGGACAGGATGAGATGTCANTGGCTTTGNTACTTGTTGCAATTGATCCATNAATNGGAGGAGTTTTNGTACTTGGGGACAGGGGTACAGGTAAATCAACTGCTGTTAGGGCCTTAGCGAATGTACTACCGCCTTTAAAGGTTGTAAAAGGGTGTAGATATAACTGCGAACCTGGTTATGAATCTGGGTTTTGTGATGATTGTTTAAAACAAATTTCACAAAAAAAAATAACAGCCAAGCGGAAATTACGAAGTGAAACAATACCAGTCCCAGTTGTAGACCTGCCGCTTGGCGTTACGGAAGACAGAGTGGTTGGATCCTTAAACATGCAAAGTGCTTTAACAGAGGGTATTAAAAAATTCGAACCTGGTCTTTTGGCTGAAGCTAATAGAGGGTTTCTCTATATTGATGAAGTAAATCTCCTTGAGGATCATTTGGTTGATTTGCTAATAGATGTTGCTGCATCGAAAGAAAATATTGTTGAAAGAGAGGGGTTGAGTTTAACTCATCCTGCAAATTTTGTAATAGTTGGGAGTGGTAATCCAGAGGAAGGTGACTTAAGGCCTCAATTANTGGATAGGTTTGGNTTTTCGGTAGAGGTTACGACACCCACTGATTTAAATGAGAGAGTAGAAGTAATTAAAAGAAGGCAAGCCTTCGATTTGGATTATGATTCTTTTGTTTCATCATGGGCTGAATCAGATTTAAAGCTCAGAAAAAAAATTGACTTAGCGAAAAAAAGGTTGTCAAAAGTAATGATTCCAGATGATGTTTTAGAAGCAATGTCAAAGTTGTGCATTTTCCTAAAAACTGATGGGTTGCGTGGAGAGTTAACACTATCCCGGGCGTCATGTGCTCTTGCGGCATTTGAAAGAAATTCTAAAGTTAAAGTTTCCCACCTAAAGCGGTTAGCTAAAATATGTCTTAGACACAGATTAAGAAGAAACCCATTGGATGATACAAGTTCTTCAGTGCGTGTTGAGAAGGGAATAACTCAAGTACTGGGTAGCTAGGCTTTTGATAAATTCTGACCAAGAAATTAAAACCGCCGCAATTCTTTTTTCAATAAATCCTTGGGTATTAGGTGGTATTTGTATTAGAACTAATGATTATGTTTTAAAAAATAACTGGCTAAATTTTTTAACCAAAATCTCCCCACCAGACTTTCCAAGCTTTCAAAAAATTCCTTTTAATATAGAATTAGATTCGTTAGTCGGGGGAGTAGATGTCGCGAATTCAATCACAACTGGAAACTTAGTTCGCAAAAAAGGAATTTTCAGTAGAAACAAAAGACAAATTTTTATTTTAAAACAAGCCAATCAATTAAGTGATGAAATTGTAAACTGTATTTGTAATGAAATAGATTTTGAGTTTTCAAGNGAAAAATTTTCACGTGAACAAAACAGTATTTTTGTTGCTTTTGATGAATCCTCAGTAGATTGTGAACAAGAGGAAATGGCAGTTATTCGAGATTCGCTTATGGATCGCTTTGGTTTAGTGCTTAATTTCCCAATTTTAAGTTCAAAAAAAAATTTCAATTGGAATTTCAAACCTCCTGTAAAAAGAAAATTAAAAAAAGCTAGAGATTTATTACCCAACACAAAATTAACTGACGATAACTTGCAAACTCTTGCAGCAACGAGTTTAGTGTTGGGTATCAAAAGTCTCAGNCCGGTTATCTTTGCGGCCAATGCTGCACGAGTTATTGCCGCATATGAGGAGAGGTTGCAACCAAATAATGATGATATTAGCCTCGCAGTTCGATTGGTGCTGTTACCCCGTGCTACTCAATTACCTGAACAAAATGACAACGATCTCGACAACGAGGATGACGATAATACCGATGAAAACAATGACGTAGATTCAAATGCAGAGCAAACTAAAAATAATAATCCTACGAAGGAAAAAGAATCTGCATCAAGCAACGAAAGTGAAAATTTAGATTCAAATATTTCCAACAGCATAGATGAAAAAACTGTTGAATCTGTTGAATCCAAAATACCTAAAGATCTTCTAAATGAATTAGCAAAAGGTGAAATTAATTTTTCTAATTTTAAAAAAGAAGGTGGGGGAAAAAGAGGANTTGAGGTTCAAAATAAAATTGGCAAAGGTCGCTTTTTCGGATCAATAAAATCTAAGCCTGGTTATAAGAACAGACTAAATTTATTGGAAACAATTAAAGCTTCAATACCGTATCAAAAAATTAGAAAGAAAACTCCTTATTGTAATAAAAATTTATTTATCAATATTCAACCTGAAGATTTCCGTGTTTTTAGAAGAAAGAGCCGTCGACTCATTACGACAATTTTTTTGGTAGATGCTTCGGGTTCTGCGGCTGCGAATAGATTAGGTGAAGCAAAGGGGGCGGTTGAGTTATTATTATCTGAATGTTACGTGAGAAGAGATAGGGTTGCTGTTATGACATTTAGAAATACAGAAAGCGAATTAATCTTACCACCAACAAGATCTTTAGTTAGAGCCAAAAAAACACTTGTGGGTTTACCTGGTGGTGGTGGAACACCTTTGGCTACCGCACTGGATGATTGCAAAATTCTGATTGAAAATCTGTTGTATGAAAATCAGACACCTTTACTGGTTCTGCTAACTGACGGAGGAGCTAATGTTGGAAAAGATGGTAAAGGTGGAAGAGAGCAAGCTCATGCTGACGCGCTATTAAGTGCCAAAGAAATAAAAAATTTAGCTATAAAGAGTGTTTTCATCGATACTAGTATTATTTCTAACGAAAAAGCTATGACAATTGCTTATTCAATGGGGGCTAGATATTGTCCTTTGCCAAAAGCGAACTCATTAAAAATAATTGAAAAAATCACAAGTCATTAAATACCGTTAGTATCTGGGCAGATATTTTTTTCGGACATGTTTCGTGCATTAAATGTCCGCCAGTATTCTCAATAATTTTTGAGTTTGGAAAGTTTTGAGCAATGATTTTTTTTAATGGATTAACCTTAACCCAAGGATCTTCTTTTCCAATAATGAATGTAGTGTTGGTTTTTAAATGTTTAGATTTGCTAAGTAAGTAGAACAAATCAGTTGAAGCCATAAACTTAATTGCGCCTTTTAGATGTTTATCTTGTAAAAATATTTTTTTGTATAGTTTTTTTTGATTTGAATTTAATTGCGAGCCTGTTGATGTTAATAAATTTTCTATTAATGGAGTTTTTTGGGTTACAAACGATAAGATTGATGTAAAACCTGTTGATGCTACCAAAGGACTTACCCATGGGTTCAAAAGTAGATTGTAAGATACTGGTGGGGGAACTAAGGATGGGTTTATTCCTATCAAGCCAGTGATTTGTTGTAAATTATTCTTAATGGATAATTCAATAGCTAGGGCTGCTCCTGCAGAATGTCCAATTACTAAATTTATGATATTGATATTTAAAATTGCCAAAAGTCTTTTTAACAACGATGAGATTCTGGAAAGCGAATAGTCATTGTTATGACTTTCTTGAGTAAATCCGTGACCAGGTAAGTCAACTAAAATCAAATCTGCTTCATTATGAAGTACCTCAACCATTTCGTGCCATGAATGCACTGCCCCACCGGTTCCATGTATTAACAAAAAAAGTGGACGATTTTGCCTATTTTTTTTAAAAATTTGCACATGCCACAAAAAATCATCAACACTAATCATTTTGCTATTCTCTCTATAAGGCCAATCAGTTGGTACTTGGTTTTCATTTGGAGAGAAACTATTTTTGTGATTGAACATTTAAAGTTAAATTGATAAAAAATTTGTGTCTAAAGTAAATATTGATGTACATTATTTAATGTCAATTATAATTGACATAATGCAAATTTCTTTTTTTAAATTTTTAAGTTGGTAGTTTGGAGAAAAAAATGAATGCTGAGTCGCTTTTAGAGTCTTATCTTTATAAAAGTATTAAAAATTGTGAGAATAAAAATTCCCCACCTCGTTTAATTTCGGCTATTCATCATGCAGTCTTTCCCGGAGGAGCCAGAATTCGTCCAAGATTATCCCTAGCGGTAGCTCAAGCATGTGGAAACGATGAGCCAGATTTTGCGTTAGCCACTGCATGTAGCATAGAGTTTTTGCACTGCGCTTCACTAGTTCACGATGATTTACCTTGCTTTGACAATGCTGATTTCAGAAGAGGAAAGCCGTCCGTGCATAAAGCTTTTGATGAGCGGATTGCAGTTTTAACAGGAGATGCCTTAATCATTCTTGCTTATAGAGTGGTTGCTTCAGCTTCAGTAAAAGATAAAAATCGGCTGGCAGATGTGCTTCATTGTATTTCTAATGGAGTTGGTGTGCCTGAAGGAATTGTTGCAGGACAAGCTTGGGAGTGCGAATCGAAGGCAACTTTGCGACAATATCAAAAGGCTAAAACAGGTGCGTTGTTTTATGCGGCAACACTTTCAGGAGCCATAGCATCAGGAGATTTGTCAAATGATTGGGGGCTTCTTGGGGAGGTTTTAGGAGAAGCTTATCAAGTTGCTGATGACATCAGAGATGTTATTGCTAATCCAACTGAACTGGGTAAGCCTACTGGTCAGGATGAAAGTTTGGGTAGAATGAGTTCTGCAAAAGAACTAGGACTTTCAGGAGCTGTTAATTATTTTGATGATTTGATAAATAAAGCTGTTTTAGCTGTCCCAGATTGTAAAGGCGCTGGCAAATTGAAAAAGTTAGTTCAAGCAGAGTCGCAAAGACTAGTTCCAAAAAAAGGACCTATGCGGGTTTCAAGGTCAGTTAAAAGCCCCTCAAGAGTTATCTTCCCAGGTTGAAGAATTTTTTTTAGATAATTTCAGTGATTGGCTTCGATCGTTTTTGGTTTAGTAAAATTCGTGATCGAATATTACTAAACGATCGATTTAGAAGTTTCATAGAAAGTTCAATTATCTTTAAGCCTTTTATCAGGGCTCAAGCTAATGAGATTTTTGATTTGGTATCAGGTTTTGTTTATTCTCAGATTCTTTATGCGTGTGTTTCTTTGGATTTGTTTGAAAAATTAAGACATGGCCCAATTACCCTTGAGACATTATCTAAAAGTTGTGGTATNGAATTTTTAGAGATGAAAAGATTGATTGATGGTGCCGCAGCACTGGGGTTACTTGAAAAAAGACAAGAGGGTCTCATTGGTTTGGGTTATAAAGGTGTTGTAATTTTAACTAAACCTCCAATATCTGTATTGGTAAAACACCATTCGACCTTGTACGAGGATTTGATCGATCCGGTAAAAATTCTCAAAGGAAAGGACAAATCAACTTCTCTTGGAAATTTTTGGCCTTATGCGCAAGATCACCAAAATGATACTTCACAAATTTCACCCGAAGTAGCAAGAAGATATAGTGATGTCATGTCAATTTCTCAACCCCTGATTTCAGAGCAAATTTGCCTAACATATGCTTTCTATAAACATAAAAAGATCCTGGATTTGGGTGGGGGGCAAGCCACATTTGTGATAAATCTTGCAAAAAACTACCCTCAACCAAAAATGACAGTCTTTGACTTACCTCAAGTTTCGAAAATAGCCGAGGAAAAAATTTTGGAGTCCGGCTTTCAAGATCGGATCGATGTCTGTCAAGGTAGTTTTTTCGAAGATTCAATACCTAATGGTTACGATTTGATTACTTTGATAAGAGTTCTCTATGATCATTCTGATGATAGTGTAAGAAGAATTCTTGCTTCAGTGAGAGAATCTTTACCGACCGCAGGTTCTCTTTTGATAGCTGAACCCATGTCTGGAATGCCGGGAACAGAAAAAATGAGTGATGCTTATTTTGGCATGTATCTTTTAGCTATGGGAAAAGGAGTTCCTAGAAGTCATGCAAAAATTCATAAACTTTTAAGAGAAGCCGGTTTCTCATCTATAAAGTCTTTGAAGGTAACCCTTCCAATACAAACTGGATTGATAGTTGCAAAGGCTTAAATTTATAGGCACTGCAACAAACAAACAGATTGACATCGCATATGGAAGGAGTAGTGTTGTAACTGTAATAATTATCTGACACTTTTAATTGACAACCTTAATTTACAGTTTTATGGTTACAACATGGAATCAAATTTAAATCAAAACCCTCATTTTTCAGAAGCGGTGGTTCTTGAAAAGCCTAATAAGCTAGGTTTAAAAACTCTTCAAATGCAAGAGGTGAAATCCGATGAAATTTTGGTTGATATTGAGCATAGCGGAATCAGCACAGGCACTGAAAGGCTTTTATATGAAGGTCGCATGCCCGATTTTCCAGGTATGGGTTATCCGTTGGTTCCTGGGTATGAGTCGATTGGTACAGTTGAAAAAAGCGGATCCAAATCAGGTTTTTTACCTGGTGAGAAAGTATTCGTACCGGGTGCAAAATGTTTTGGCAATTTTAAGTCATTGTTTGGGGGAACAGCTTCTAAGTTGGTGGTTTCCTCCGAAAGAGTTTGTAAAGTTCCTGATGAGACTGGGGAGGAAGGTTCTTTACTAGCACTGGCTGCTACAGCACACCATGTTTTTTCTGATGATGCAACTTGCAAACCAAATATCATTGTTGGTCATGGTGCTTTGGGTAGGCTGATAGCGAAAATTGCTGTTCTCAAAGGAGTCAAGCCAATAGTAATCGAGGCTAACAAAGAGAGAAGAAAAGGAAATTTTGAATATGAAGTAATTNGNCCNCTTGAGTCAAAAAAATTGACTGGTNNCTGTGTNGTTGANGCCAGNGGAGACTCAAGNCANTTAAATGATTTAATTAAATTTTTAAAACCTCAGGGNGAAATNGTTTTAGCAGGATTCTACGATAAACCTTTATCTTTTGATTTTGCACCTGCTTTTTTACGAGAGGCAAAAATTAGAGTTTCTGCTCAATGGACACCTAGAGACCTAAAGGAAGTCAGTGCACTTTTTACTACAAAAAAAATCAATTTCGAAGACTTGATTTCACACAGGGTCTCTGTAAATTCGATATCTCAAGCATATGAGACCGCTTTCAATGATTCGTCCTGTTTGAAAATGATAATTAACTGGAAAGGTTTGTCGTGAAAAACTCAATAGTTGGTGCAACCGATGTAAAAGAAATTAAATTGATGAGAACGAAACTATCTGAAGAAGCTGCTATTGAACCTGATCCAGTTCCAACTGGTGAAGTCAAGAAGGAAACACAAATTATCGCAATATACGGTAAAGGGGGTATTGGTAAAAGTTTTACTCTTGCAAACCTTTCATACATGATGGCTCAACAGAAGAAAAAAGTTTTACTCATAGGTTGTGACCCGAAAAGTGACACTACCTCCTTACTTTTTGGAGGAAAAGCTTGCCCAACAATAATAGAGACATCATCCAAAATGAAACTAGCAGGAGATGAGGTTTCAATTGGAGATGTTTGTTTTATAAGGGATGGNGTTTTTGCTATGGAGTTAGGCGGCCCTGAGGTTGGAAGAGGATGTGGAGGACGAGGCATTATTCATGGGTTTGAAACCTTAGAAAAATTGGGTTTTCATGATTGGGGTTTTGACTATGTATTGCTGGACTTTTTGGGAGATGTTGTTTGTGGTGGGTTTGGTTTGCCGATTGCTAGAGACATGTGTCAAAAAGTGATAGTGGTGGCCAGTAACGATTTACAGTCTCTTTATGTAGCGAATAACGTATGTTCTGCAGTTGAGTATTTTAGACGTCTGGGTGGAAATGTAGGTGTAGCTGGCATGGTCATTAATAAGGATGATGGAACTGGAGAGGCTCAAGCGTTTACTAAAAAAGTCGGTATACCGGTTTTGGCTGCAATACCTGCAAATGAAGATATTCGTCGCAAGAGTGCTAGTTATGAAATTATTGGNAAACCNGANAGTGANTGGGGNNCNTTATTTGGNGAANTNGCNNCAAATGTTGCNAGTGCTCCCCCNGTTCATCCAAAACCACTTAATCAGGATCAATTACTAAATCTCTTTTCCTCCGACATCACTGGTAGAGATATAGTTCTCAAACCTGCAACACAGGCTGATATGACAGGTAAGGAAGTTCAAACTAAAAAATCCTTAGAAGTAATATACGACGCTGCCTAGAAAATGAAAAAAATCGAAAT
>NHFB01000005.1 GCA_002170285.1 Betaproteobacteria bacterium TMED100 | reverse complement strand
CCTCAGGGTGCGGAAAAACTAGTTTGCTAAGATCTATTGCGGGATTTCTAGAGCCACAGGAAGGAACAATAACTATTGGGGAAAATTTGGTCTACGATTCATCGAATAAAGCTAATAGACTAAGTCCTGATAAAAGAAACGTTGGGATGGTTTTTCAAGATTATGCTTTATTTCCTCATTTAAATGTAGAAAATAATATTTTGTTTGCTTTAACCCAAGGTTTTCCATCTTTAGCAACTCGTAATCAAAAGGTTAGATGTAATGAAATGCTGGAATTAACTGGAATGAAAAATAAAAGTAAAAATTACGTTCACCAACTCTCAGGAGGTCANCAACAAAGAGTTGCACTAGCCAGAGCTTTAGCCCCTTCTCCTGATCTNCTGCTATTAGATGAACCTTTTTCTAACCTAGACCCACATTTACGATCTGATTTATGTCGAGAGGTTGCAAGTATTTTAAAATTTACTAAAACAACAGCCTTGATGGTTACACATGATCAACAAGAAGCTTTTTCAATAGCAGATAAAGTTGGTATTATTTTTTCGGGTTCACTTGTGCAGTGGTGCTCACCATATGAGCTATATCATGAACCCAAGACAGCTGATATTGCCAGATTTGTTGGGGAAGGAGCTTTCATCACTGGTNTAAAGTCCAAAAATAGTGTCAAAACACCACTTGGATCGTTTAAATTGANAGAAAAAGAAAATGACAAAAGTAGAAATGAAGAACTTGTGAGAGTTCTCTTAAGACCGGATGATATCATTCACGATGATTCAAGTTCACTGCAAGCAAAGGTTTTAAGAAAAGATTTTAGAGGATCAGATTTTTTGTACACTCTTGAACTTAATAATGGAGAAAAAGCATTGTCATTAGTTCCAAGCCACCATGATCATCCTGTAAATGAAGCAATTGGAATTAAGCTTGAAATGAATCATGTCATTACATTTTCTTCAGAAGAAGCTGCGGAGCCCTTTACCTCTTTGGGTTAAGTATTTTTTTTAAAAATCAATGTAATTTATTGTGGCGGTTCAAGTAAAAAACGTTTAAAACCACTAAAAAGTAAAAAGTGTTTGCCAGAACAACGTCCAAATAATGCTAAATTCACTTTTCTAGCCATTTGAACGCCCATTTGAGTGACACCTGACCTTGACAACAAAAAAGGAATGCCCATTTGAGCACCTTTTATTACCATTTCTGATGTAAGTCTACCAGTTGTATAAAATACCAAATTTTCTCCTCTGAGTCTTTCAAGCCACATCATACCTGCAATTGAATCTACTGCGTTATGCCGGCCAACATCCTCTACAAATAGAATCATTTTATCCTTTTCAAATAAGGCACATCCGTGAACTGAGCCAGCTTTTTTATATACTGATTCATGCTTTCTTATAACATCAATTATGGAAATTAGTGTGCTCTGGTTTAACTTTGCGAACTCAGACAATTTAAGTGAATCAAAGTCCTCTTGAATATCGCCGAATATCGTACCTTGACCACAGCCAGTTGTGACTGTTTTTTTTTCTACTTTTTCTAAAATAGATTTTGAATTAAAGTTGTCAACTACTACAGCAGCAGCGTTGGTGTCCCAATCAACTTGAATTGACTTTACCTGATTTATTTTTGAGACTATTCTTTGGTTTCTAAGATATCCTAATACTAAAGCCTCCGGCTTTGCGCCCAATGTCATTAAAGTAACGAGCTCAAATTTATTCACATAAATTGTTAACGGTCTCTCTGCGGGAATAAAAGTCTCTTTCTCTCTTCCCTTTTCATCAATAACGTTTATTGGTGCAATAAGGTCAATATTTGCCTTGGACATGGAAGGTCTATAAAGATCTGCATTGTTTTTATGAGTGTTCATCTTTTAAATAAAAAAATAAAATCTTTTTAAAAATTAATTTTAAATATTCATCAATTAAATACCGTTTATATCTTCAATATTATTTATATTTATAAAATCCTGAGNATCATCAAATAATACTTCACAGCANTTTAAACCACTAGTCCATTGATCTATTTTTCTTCCACCAGATTCAAGAAATAAATCAAGACTATCAATNAGTTGTTTTTTNAGTAGTAAGATCGCTGGATGGGTTCTCTTAACCCCCTTTTTATCTAAAGTAACCGGCATTGCACAATCTGCATCCTGCTCTAATAAATTAATGTAAAGTCTATTACATATATCTAATGGGATTTTGGGTACATCACATGGTATTGAAATCATATATGGGGTTTTACATTTGTATAAACCTGCTTGAATTCCAGCAAGNGGTCCTAGCCTTTGATTTGTATGATCTTCAATTACATGCTTACTCAAAATTTTATAAGTTTCAAGGTTTCTGTTTGCATTAATCATCANAAACTCAACTTGGGATTCAATCCGCTTTAAAACATAGCAAATCAAGTATTCTCCTTTGACGAGAACCAAGCCTTTATCNATTCCACCCATTCTTCGAGCATTNCCGCCTGCCAGAACTATAGCCGTTATTTTATTNTTCACAGACTTATTTCAATTTTTTTTGTAGAAGNTGTTTGTTGTATATTTCATGAGAATGATTCNCAGTTGGATTTGACCAATTTATATCGGGTAACTGATCAAATGCATCTCTTAAGTATGAACTCCAACTAGTTCTTATTTCNTTAAAGTAAGAGTTTTTATCTGAAATTGATAAATAGTTATTAATCATAAAATCATTTTTTTTATAAACTAATAAGTCAAGTGGTAATCCAACTGAAATATTTGATTTCAACGTCGAATCCATCGAGAGTAACGCACATTTTGCTGCTACATCGAGATCCATATCAGAGTTTAAAACTCTATCAAGTATAGGTTTGCCATACTTTGATTCACCTATTTGGAAGTAATTACATTCAGTATCAGTTTCAATAAAATTGCCTGCAGAGTAGATTTTAAAAAGNCTACAATGCTCTTTTTGTATTTGTCCNCCTAAAATAAATGAACAATTAAAGTCAACTCCCAANTCATTCATTGTTGAACTATCCCTTTTGTAAACTTCCTTGATTGCTTCGCCTACAGTTTCGGCAATGTCAAAAAGTGAGGTTGCTTTCCAAATAGTTGAAGCTTGTTTTTTTTGAATTAATATTTGACGAATACTTTGNGAAATTGCTAAATTACCAGAACTCATTAAAACTACAGATCTGTCATAATTTTCATTAAAGATTGTCATTTTTCTATAGGTTGAAACATCGTCTACACCAGCATTAGTTCTTGAATCAGACAAAAAAACAAGACCATCATCAAGCTTTATTGCTATGCAATAAGTCATACAAGATCCTTAACTCGTAACACTAACTTCTACCTCCATCGTTTCNATCCCACCACCTTGTCTAAACCCTCTCACCGGGGAAGCATGCCCATAATCTAAACCAACAGCTAAACTAAGAAACTGATCATCAATTATTTTAAAATGGGTGACATCAATTCCAAGCCACTTTTGTAACCAAACTTCAACCCAAGCATGTGTGGCTTCACTTGCTCTAGCCTGGCCTTTTAAATATCCACTAACATAACGCGCTGGAAGCCCCAGCGACCTACAAGCTGAGAGCATAACATGTGCATGATCCTGACATACCCCTGCTTTTTTCTCCCAAGCCTCTGTTGCCGAAGTAGCAACATTTGTTGCACCTTTAGTATAGGTAATTTTCGTTTCAATAGCTTTAGCTAAAGCCAACAAATTACTTATGGTAATAGAACGACAAATTGATTTTGCCAAAGAAATTATCTCGCTGTTNGGTGTAGTTAACAAAGTTTGACATCTAAAATAATCAAGAGGAGTTCCAGTGGAGTCTTTAAAATTTTTGACAGAGGGTTTTTTTACCAAAGCAGTTTTTGTTCTTTTAAATTTTGTTACTTCAACTTCTCCACTAATATCAATTGAAATAGATCTTGTCGGTTTTGAAACAACCAATATATGCATCATGTTACCTAACGAGTCCTTATATTGAAATAAATCTGCATTTGAATCTACTTCCCAGCGAATTATTCTTCTATGTGTTTCTANACGGGGACTTAAGAAAATTCTCTGAACAGCGTATCTNACCGGTTCCTCATATTCGTAGAGNGTATTGTGGCTGACTAAAATTCTACTCATAAAAAACTTATCTTGTTNCTAATTGGAAAAATTGGAGTATTTTTCATTTCTTCAACTGCAAGTGGCAATAAAAATTCATCACTAATTGTCCTNGCNAGAATATCAACTTCTTTTAAAAAAAGTATTAAAAACTCATGTATTTCAACTACGAAAGACTCATCAATTATAATATATTTCAATTCGGCCTCAAGCTTGCCTGCAAGTCTCAAACTTTTACTAGGACTATTGTATTGTTTGGCAACTCTGGACAAATTCTTAACAACACCCGATATACAAACTAAAAGTGACCTTGGCATATCAATTCTTTGAATCAATAATTCCGCAATTTTTTGTGGGGTGATTTCATCGCTGTACACTTTTCTGTAAATTTCAAAAGCTGACAATGATCTTAATACGGAGGCCCAAAAATAATAGTCTTTGGAGTCACTGAGTTGTACTTTATTTTTATTGTTATATTCAGAATTTTTATAGAAAAGGTCATCTTCTTGATATTTTTGTATTACATATTGAATTGGTCGAGCGACGTATTTGACATCCAAAATTCTGGCAGTATTGTCTGCTCTTTCAATAAACATTCCAAGCTTTGTAAAATACAAGAGCTCACTTCTTGGCATAGTAGCTTCAGATACCCCCCTAAAGAGATGTGATCTTTGTTTAACCCATTCAAATGTTTTATCAGGATCTTTNAGCCATGATGAATTCGAAAAAGTACTCATTACCTCTAACCAAGTGGAGTTTACNGTTTCCCATAAATCTGTTGGCAAAGCTCCTCTAATAACTCTGCCATTTTCTCGAGCAAGTTTAAGACAACTTACTATACTTGATGGGTTATTTATATCACTCACCATGAATTTCAAAACTTCATTTTTTTTTAAAGATTTATTTTTTTGTTTGAATGGCTCTAAAAGTTCATACAACTCTAAAAGAGCTTGCCATTGTCTCTCTGGATTAAGACCATGATGAGGTAGCATTTCAGATTGTAATTGAACACTAAGTATTCGCGCAGTATTTTCAGCTCTTTCAATATGACGAGCCATCCAATACAAGTTATCTGCAGCTCGACTTAACATTTACCTTACCACCCAAGTATCTTTAGTACCTCCACCCTGGGATGAATTGACAACGATTGAACCTTCTTTTAAAGCCACGCGTGTTAATCCACCTTGAACTATGGAGATACCTTCACCGTTCAAAACAAAGGGTCTTAAATCAACATGCCTTGGAACTATTTTTTTATTATTGAACGTGGGGCAGGTTGAAAGTGCAAGCATGGGCTGGGCAATGTATTTGTAGGGATTATTNGAAATTTTAACTTTAAATTCTGAGATTTGTTTTTTTGTTGATAACGGTCCAACTAGCATTCCATATCCACCGGCTCCGTGGGTTTCTTTTACTACTAACTTATGTAAATTATTTAAAACATAATTTTTATGTCTTGGTATTCGACACAAATAAGTTTTTACATTTTGCAAGATTGGTTCCTCTTTTAAATAAAATTTGATCATATCAGGAACGTAGGGATATACAGCTTTATCATCAGCTACACCACTACCAATTGCATTTGAGATTGTTACTTTGCCTTTGATAACAACGGATAAAATTCCGGGGACTCCGATTGAAGAATTAGACCGAAAAAAAAGTGGATCCAAAAACTCATCATCTATTCTTCTGTAAATGACATCAACACGAACTGGCCCTGCAGTAGTTTTCATAAAAACGCGCCCTTCTGAAACAAATAAATCTTGACCCTCAACTAATTCAACACCCATTTGTTGAGCTAAGTATGAATGCTCAAAATACGCGCTATTATATATNCCTGGAGTTAAAACAACTATTACTGGCTCATCCACACCAGTAGGTGCTATAGCCCTGAGATGTTTTAGCAATAAATCAGGGTAATGTTCGATTGGAGCAACCGAATTTAATGCAAATATCTCCGGAAAAAGTCTCATCATGACTTTTCTNTTTTCTATCATATAAGAAACACCTGACGGCACTCTTAAATTNTCCTCTAGTACAAAAAAATCACCTTTACCNGCTCTAATCAAATCAATTCCNCTTATATGTGCATAAGTTTTTTTTGGTAGTTCCAGTCCATGAACTTCAGCTCTATACTGACTACTTTGATATACAATTTCTGGAGGAATAACACCAGAATTAATGATAGTTCCTTTACCGTATACATCATTTGTAAATTCGTTAAGTGCAGTAACTCTCTGTATTAAACCTTTCTCTAATCTAATCCATTCTTTTTCAGAGATTATTCTTGGTATTAAATCAAAAGGTATTAATCTTTCAGCACCTTCATCATCACCATAAACATTAAAAGTTATACCTACTCGACGAAACAAAAAATCTGCTTCTGATTGGGCTTGGATTAATTCAGCAGAACTTTGGTCAGAGAGCCATGACCAATATTTTGAACAATGTATTTTAGGAGAAGCATTATTTAAATTTTTCTCTCCAAAAAACTCATCTAAAGATTTAATTTTTTTTTTACTAGGCAGAGTTTGAACCAATCATTTTTTTCAACACTTGAGCAACCTTGCCTGAATCTTCAGAAACAAGCATTCTCATCAAAACCACTTTATCATCATAGGAACTGGAGGTATCGAGCATACTTACATCAATTTTTGGTTTCTTGGGTTTTAACTTCGCTTTGATGTCTTCAAGAGATTGCCCCTCTTCAATTTGCATTTCTCCATCAGCTAATATCTCATCTTTCTCAGTAGTTTCCTCTGTGGTTGGAGCATCAATCCTACCATCAGGATGTATGATTGTACCATCAGATTTGACAACTCTTCCATCTGAATGACGAGTAGTACCGTCTATAGCTATCACCTTACCATCTGGATAAACAATAGAGCCGTCTGCTTGTCTGATTCCACCATCAGAAGGGGGTGGTAGCGGCAAACCAGTCGAATCAAAATGCATAATTCCATCAGCTGAAGGACCACCTGTGGAGGGAGGAGGACCAACAACTATGGGCAGTGACTTAATCCTCTTTGCCCGATCAGCCTCCATCTTTTCTCTTAAAATTTTTGCTGAATTTTTTAATCTTTTTCTAGGTTTACTAGGTTGTGGAAAAACACTTAAAACTTTTGACCGGACATACAATAACAAAAAACCCATAAACACCATGCCCATAAAACTAGAAAAATCAGCGGCTAAAAAAATGTCTGGATACTGCAAAGCCAAAGCAAAATAAATTGTTAGCACTAAAAAAAAAGCTAAATTAAAGATTAATCTGTAAGCCTCATGCTTTAATAAGTACACTTTTAGACTCCAGCTTGGTTGTTCTGTGNGGATTCAATTTCAGGATTATCTCCAGAGGGTAACGAGTTTTGATCAGTTGGCAAAGAGTTATCGTTCAAAGAATTTTTTTCCGCTTTTTCAAGTTCTTCTAAACGACTGCAGTCTGAAAGCATCCCAACATTTTTTCCTGAGGCTGCCATACCTGCTTGAGCAGCACATACTGATTTTAATTTGGAATTCCACTGAACCATTTCAAGAGCTTTTTCAAAAGCAGCAGCAGTTGAAGGGTCATCTTTACCTTTAACCAAAAGCCTTAAAGCTCCAATAGCTAAATATCTTTCTGGACTCTCTACTTTGGCTTTGCTAGCAGCTGCTTCAATGTCCAAAAGAGCTTGTCCCCCTGATAGGGCAGTTTTAACTGCATCATATTCTTTGGATTTTTCGCTAAGCTCAGCAATTAATTTAGCCTGTTGAGAGTTCTGGCTACTTTCGGCTGAATTACTAGGAACTGACTGTTTAGTAGCCAAATCATCCTCAAGCGACTCAATTTCACTCATCTGAAGGTAAATAAATACTCCCGAACCAATTAGTGATCCAAATAATAATATCTCAATAATCAAACGTAACCATTTTTTCATAATATTCTAATCGACAAGTTTTCTAAAGGCTTGAATATGATTTCTGAAAGAAACTACATTAATGGTAAAAATAAAATTCTGTTAGCTTTCATTTCTGGTATGACCAAATATTTACCGTCAGATGTAACATCCATATCAGCTATTCCCATAAAACCCTCTTTTAAAAGCTCAGGGTCTGATAATGAACCATCTTCATTAACTTTGGAAATATCTATTTTCCAAAGTTTTCCATTTTTCCAGTCAGAAATATATAAATTAATTCCTGAATAAACTAAACCATCGGATCCTCCAAAACCTTCAGAGAGCTTTTCAACTTCTAAATCTCTCAACCGAACTCTAAANAGAAAGCCATTAGCAAAATCATTAAATGTCAAATATCCTCTTTGAAAAGTTGTCAGGCCGTTCGGACTTAAAATCCTAGGGTCATTTACTTGATCAACCAAAATAGAAACTTTACCGTTTGAATCAACCCTATAAATTGCACCTCCACCACCGTTTTTAATATCTCCACTATCGGAAATATAAATCATGGTATTCATATCTATGGTTATGTCATTCAAAAATTTGGGTTTTCTTGGAAAATCACTAGGGCCAAGCCATTTTGTAACTTTGCCTGAGAAACTGACTTTTTTTACCTCGTCATTGTCAGTNACATAAATTGTTGAACCTTCGACAAGTATTCCTTTAGGGTCGTTTAATCCAGAATCAGCTATTACTTTTACAGAACCATCAGTTGCAATCTGAAGAATTTTTCCATCTCCATTTTTACCGAATTCACCAATTTCTGAAACTATGATTCTTCCATCACGCATAGTGAAGGCAGACTCAGGCATTTTTATACCCTCTATTGATTGGATTTCATCAGATTCAATATTGGTTAATTCTTCATTACTATCAGAACAAGATTGTAATAAAAAAATCGAAACTATCCCAACCGAGCAAAATTTTGAAATTTTCAACGCGCCAAATTTAGCAATAAGGCAAGTCATTGCCTGTTCAACGGCAAAAATTGACTTTGAAAGATGCTTTTTCATGATTTTATACAACTCCGTAATTAGAATCATAGTTAATGCAATTAATAGACCAAAGTAATTTTTACTAATTAATCAACTAAATAAATAGATTATTTGCTGTTGATAAATGGCAAAATTTAGAGCAAATCCTTTTCATAAAAAATATCTTCTGCCCAAACATATGTTCACAAAGATAAACAAGAATCTAATATTGTACAGCAATCAAGTATTTTCTTATTGAAACCAACTGTAAAATTAATCGCTAGAAAACTACCACCTTTCTCTTTTGATTTTTAATCAACTATGTCAAAAAATTAGATTGTCTCCATATTTCATAAACACAGACTGCAACAGCATTTCCCAAATTAAGACTTCGACTATGACTCTGCATCGGGATTTTTAGATGATTTTGTGACATAAAAAAACTTCTATGCTCTGGAGATAACCCCTTTGTTTCAGAGCCAAAAAATATCCAACAATTTTTATAAAAGTTTTCTTGGTAAAAACACGATTTCCCTCTGGTTGTTATTGCATAACTTTTTGCAGTCAAAGGATTTTCTTTTGATATGAATTCATTCCATGTTCTGTGAAAATTAAAAGAACATAAATCATGATAATCAAGCCCGGCTCGTCGCATTTTGGAATTATTTAATTCAAATACCAAAGGTCCTATCAGGTGTAATTTTGCACCAGTATTTGCACATAGTCTAATTATGTTGCCAGTATTAGAAGGGATTTCGGGTTGAACAAGCACAACATTTACAGGCGTAGGGCTTGAGTGAATTTTGTCAGTTCTTGTTACTATTTTTGCCAATTGTATTCCAATGTATTGAAACTTTTTCGAGGATCCGGACTATCTGATATTGCGCTAATAACAGACACTCCTGAGCAATTGGATTTTTTAACTTTATTCAAATTTGATAAACCAATTCCACCTATTCCCACTATTGGTAAATCAAGAACCCTAGTCCAATACTTAAGGTTCTGAATTCCTTGTGTTGCCCAAGGCATCTTTTTTGCTTTTGTCGGAAAAATCGGACCACACGCCATGTAACTTGGTTTATATCTTATTGCCCTGCTTACTTCCCAGTAACTATGGCTTGATAGACCCAAATGTAGTCTAGAATTGTTAATTTCTGTCATATCAGCTTCTAATAAATCTTCTTGTCCTAAGTGAATTCCAAACGCACCATTATCAATAGCAAGCTTCCAATGATCATTAATAAATAATTTAGAATCTGGATATTTGAATGATAATTGACAGGCTTTTTTTATCGATTGTTCAATATTTTCTTGAATATTTTTTTTTACTCTTAGTTGTATTATTTTAGCTCCCACATCAAACATGTGATGTAATAATTCTACAGAATCTACTATTGGATAAACCCCATTGACATACTTCTGAGCAGTTGGAAAAGAAAAAGTCATGCAACTGTTTAAGATATTTTTTTTTAGTTTATCTACCGGAAACGATAAAAGCTGTTTTGTAGTTAAATCCATTAACTCAGGCACTTTCGATGGAAACAAAATAGAATCTTTTATATTTTTTTTATCTAAAACTCCAAACGAATACATTGCCGCATGTATAGAAGCATCCTCCTCGATGAATCCACTTTTTAAAGACCAATTAAAGGAATCAATAAAAATATTTTTTTTAGCATGTGGAACAGGAATAATCCCAAAAACAAATGGCCAATTGCATAATAAAACATCAGTATATTTACTGAATATTTCAAGCCCTGAAATATTACATATGTGACATATATAGCCCCTTGGTGTAGTAATGATCTTTTTCATAATTAAAAGTAAGTAATTGACTCCAACATCATAAACTTAGTAGCTTAGTCAAAGTGTTGCTCACCAATAATTGTGCTTGCGGTTGCAAATGATTGAGGTTTGATTAATCCTGATTTGAATGCTTTCCTGCCAGCACAAATAGCATGTTTAAATGCGGTTGCCATATTTTCAGGATCGAGTGATTGTGATACGGCAGAATTTAATAATACGGCATCAAAACCTAATTCCATTGAGTAAGCAGCATGTGAGGGTGCGCCAATGCCTGCGTCAATTATCAACTTAACATTTGGAAATTTTTCCCGCATTCTAATTAAATTTTCAAAATTTTTTAATCCTTGTCCAGACCCTATCGGAGAGCCCCAGGGCATTAAAATTTTACAACCTTCATTCATCAACCGTTTAGCCACAATAATATCCTCAGTACAAAATGCAAAAACATTAAAACCTTTTTTGGAGAGTTGGGAAGTAGCATCTAATAGTTCGAAACAGTCAGGTTGCTGAGTGTACTCGTCACCAATAACCTCGAGTTTTACCCAGTTTGTCTCAAAAAGTTCACGTGACATTTGTGCTAGCACCACAGCTTCTTTTGCCGTTCTACATCCAGCCGTATTTGGTAGGATTTTACAACCTGATGATTTAACAGCATCAATCCAAACATTGTTTTTATTTTGCTCGTATATAATTTGTCTTTTTAATCCCAGAGTTACAATTTCAGTGCAAGAATTAGTAATAGAGTTCAGCAAGATTTTAGGTGAAGAATAACCGGCAGTGCCAAGCAAAAATCTACTTTCAAAATTTTCACCAATCAATTCCAATAAATCACTGTCTTGTTGCTTAGTCATTTGCTTATCAAAAGAATTTAATTTCCACACATACTATCCACCAGTTATGGCCGAAAAGATTATTACCGAGTCTGTATTTTGCATTATATATTTTGACCTATCAGTTTTAGGAATAAAAATATTATTGACAGCGGTGGCTATACCATCACTAGAAATATATTCACTAATGATAAGATCTTCTAAGGATGAACCCGCTTTAATTTCATAGTTTTTACTATTAATAAAGATTGAAATTTTTTTTGACATAATTTTACTTAATTGATTTTTCTATTTGATAAGATAATGCTGTTTTGATTCCGATATCTGTAAAAATAGAGTCCAACAACGCAGGTGCCAATAACCATCCGTGTCGAAAAAGGCCATTAACACAAGACGTTCTGNCAACAGTAGAATAAAGAGGTAGGTTATCTTCTGAAGCAGGTCTAAGATTAACATCACTATTTTTAATTCTGGCCTCGTTTAATTCAGGCAAAATAATTTGTGCAGCATTTAATAATTCCAAAGTGCTTCTGACTGAGACTGGTGAATAATCTTCAACCTCAATTTCTGTTGCCCCGACTATCACTTCGCCATTAATTTTAGGAACTATATAAATTTTTACCCTAGGATGAATTAGCCTTATTGGATGATTTAAAATAAAATTTTTGGGTGGAATCAAAAGAAAAATTTCTCCACGTACCCCTCTTATACCTAACTCTTTCGCTCCGGTTCCTCTAAAATCAAACACCCAATCAAACTCATTTTTTTTTTCGTCAACAAAGATAGTTGCCTCGTCAATGTGGTCGACTTTTGCATTAAAACTCCAATTTGCTTTGCCTACCGAGTGATTTGTAATTGAAGCTAGATATAAATTTCTCATTGCTAATAAAGGATCAATTTGCCCTTCATTTTCCACCAGCCAACATTTTAAATTGTGATCAAGGCAAGGCTCTATTTTTTTTATAGTATTTGTTGAAATTAAATTTTTCTTGTACCGTAATTTATCAAATAGTCTATCCGAAAAAGCCATATCTTGAGGTTGGGAGACAAAAATATTTCCTTGAATTTTTAAACCTAAACCTACTCCTAAAACTTTTTTTACCAGGTTATTTATGATTGGCCACAAAGTCATTGATTTGGTTCCTAGATTAAAAACCTCTTCACCCCCAGACTCTCTTTCTGATAAAGGACTGAGCATTCCTGCAGATGAGAAACCAGCTGATCTCCTGGCTCCAATAGGAGGATTCTGAGAGGTTTTTTCATAGACATTTACGTTATAGCCAGCATTTACCAAAACAAAGGTGGCAAGTCTGCCTAATAAACCTCCCCCAACAATACCTAAGTTTTTCATTACTATACTTGTTGGTAAACTTTTGCGCCCGACTTCACAAATTCAACTGCCTTAACTTCCATCCCACGCTTTAAAGCCTCTTGATCATTAATACCTTTAGATTTTGCGTATTCTTGAACGTCTTGAGTTATTTTCATGCTACAGAAATGTGGACCACACATAGAACAGAAATGGGCAGTTTTCATACTTTCTTTAGGTAAAGTTTCATCATGAAAAGACTTCGCAGTATCTGGATCAAGACCCAAGGCAAACTGATCATACCACCTAAAATCAAATCTAGCTTTAGACAGAGCATTATCACGAATCTGTGCTGCAGGATGTCCTTTGGCTAAATCAGCAGCATGTGCTGCAATTTTATAAGTAATGATGCCAACTTTTACATCATCTTTATTAGGTAAACCAAGGTGTTCTTTTGGGGTAACATAACACAACATTGCAGTTCCATACCACCCGATTTGAGCAGCACCTATAGCCGACGTTATGTGGTCATAACCAGGAGCAATGTCAGTAGTTAAAGGACCAAGAGTGTAAAAAGGAGCTTCTTTACAAAAATCTAACTGCAAATCCATATTTTCTTTAATTTTTTGCATCGGAACATGTCCAGGGCCTTCTACCATAACTTGAACCTCATGTTTCCATGCAATCTCAGTCAACTCACCTAGAGTTCTAAGTTCAGCAAGTTGAGCTTCATCGTTGGCATCCCATATACTTCCAGGTCTAAGTCCATCTCCAAGACTAAAAGATACATCATAAGATTTCATTATTTCGCAGATTTCATTGAATTTTTCATAAAGAAAATTTTCTTTATGATGTGCTAAGCACCACTTAGCCATAATACTTCCACCTCTACTGACAATTCCAGTCATTCTGTCTGCAGTCATTGGGATAAAAGGCAACCTAACTCCAGCATGTATAGTAAAGTAATCTACTCCCTGTTCTGCCTGTTCGATCAGAGTGTCTTTAAAAAGATCCCAGGTTAACTCCTCTGCTTTACCATCAACCTTTTCTAAAGCTTGATAAATTGGAACAGTGCCGAGAGGTACTGGACAATTTCGAATTATCCACTCTCTGGTTTCATGGATGTTTTTTCCTGTGGATAAATCCATTATTGTGTCAGCACCCCACCTTATACCCCAAGACATTTTATCAACTTCTTCATTAATGCTGCTGGATATGGAACTGTTACCAATATTCGCATTAACTTTTACTAAAAAATTTCTGCCTATTATCATTGGTTCAGACTCAGGATGATTAATATTATTGGGAATAATTGCGCGCCCCAAAGCAATCTCTTCTTTAACAAATTCCGGCGTAACTTCAAATGGTATTTGTGCGCCAAAACTTTCTCCCTCATGAAACTTCATTATTCTATCAAGATGTTTTTTTGTAATTTCTCCACTATCTTTAAGAAACGAAAAGAATTCTTTTCTTCTTAAATTTTCTCTTATTGCGACAAACTCCATTTCAGGAGTTATTATATTTTTTCGTGCATAGTGCATTTGAGTGACATTATTTCCATTTTTTGCCCGTCTTGGATTTTTGTGTAGAGGAAATTTTAAGTCAACAACTTTTGAGTTTTTAATTCGCTCTTTTCCAAAAATACTTGATGGACCAGAGAGTTGCTCTGTATCTTTTCTTTCATCAATCCATGGAGATCTTAATGAAACAATTCCTTTTTTTATATCTACCCGACTATCCGGATCATTAGAAATTGACTCATCTCCGAATGGTCCACTCGTATCATATATTGTGATAGCTGGGTTTTTTTCAGACTCACTAATTCCATTAGTATTTTCTTGTCTGACCTCTTTAAAAGGAACCTGAATGTCTTTTCGAGAACCTTGTACATATATTCTTCGACTTTTTAAAATTTTATTTGAATTTACTTCAATATTATTTTTTTCTGTATTTAAATATAGTGTTGATTGATTCATGTAAAACTCCTAATTAAAAACCTTTAGCGATTTAGGGGAAAAAAAATGATTGATTGGACCACAGCCAGTTCCAATTTTTAAATTTTGAGAACTTAAAATACATTCGTAAACATATTTTTGGGAGAGTTCAACTGCATCAACAATACTTTCTCCTAAAGCAAGATTTGTTGCTATTGTGCTTGACAAACTACATCCCGTACCATGTGTATTTTTACTTAAAATTTTTTGTTTTCTAGAAAAAGAAAAATTATTACTCGACAAAAGAATATCAATTAAGTTTTCATTCTTTGAGAGTGTTACTGCATCTTGATTATTTAAAAAATCATAAGAAACTCCAGTAACAAGAACATTATCTGCACCTAACTTATGAATTTCACAAGCACTATCCTTTATTACATGAATAAGGTTAGTATCATCTATGTTTAGAGTATTATGTTTTTTAAAAAAATATTTTGATCCTACATTCGACATTATACTAATTGTCTCATCTAGATTAGGAGTTACTAATGTGCAATATGGAAATAAGTCTTCAACAATAACTGGGATCACATCTTGTTCCATTAAAATTTTTCCAGAAGATGAAACCATAACAGGATCCAACACCACAAATTTGGGTTTATATTTATTCAGTGTGCTTGCAACAACTTTGACTATTTCTGTATTGGGCAACATGCCAATTTTGACTGAATTTATAGAAAAATCTTTGAAAACTGAACAAAGTTGATCTTCAACTAGATTGATTGGTACGGGTAAGACGTTTTGAACGCCATTAGTATTTTGAGCAGTGATGGCAGTGATAACTGTAACTGCATAACCTCCATTGGCGGAAATTGACTTTACGTCAGCTTGTATTCCCGCCCCAGCTCCGCTATCGGAACCTGCAATGGTTAAAACAATCGAAGGCCTAGCCAAAATTTTTCCCCATAGATAATAAGAATAAAAAAATGAGCGAGGCCAAAAGCTTCCCTACACTGGTACTAACCAGATCAGGTTCAAAGAGTTTTTCTCAGCAACAAGTTGCACCCCCGCTCAATATTTATACTACTCTGACAAATTAAAACCCACAAGAAGAAAAACAAAAAAATTAATCAGATAAATTATAAAAGTTATCATTTAAATATTTTGATACGGACTCAATCTCCTCCTCAAACCAAGTTAAACCATTTTGATTAGCACAAAACTCAACTTGCGAAATGAGCTTGGATGAAGTTGATATAACTCTTAACTCTGATAAATAAAGTTCATTTCCATCACCACCGGGAACCATACCGTCATGGCATGTTTTACAATTTTGATTGTGTAAATTCTCTCCCAAAGCAACGTCACCTGAAGAAAAAGGATCAGCAAAGGATGATTGAATAAAAAACAAAATAAAAAAAATAAAAAAAAACTTAGGATAAAAAACCTTATTCAATTGATTGTTCAAAAAAAAAGAAAAATTTAAACAATTATATGAATGTTCAG
>NHFB01000004.1 GCA_002170285.1 Betaproteobacteria bacterium TMED100 | reverse complement strand
CTCAACAAACCCTCACAAGCTGCGTTGCTAATTATTTGTTTAATTTATTTTACGGCCTCAATTATTAATTTTATTATTCCCAAAACTGGTGCTATTTATAAAAAACAGTCTTTAAATCCATTATTATTAATCAGCAATTTTTTCAAAAATAATTTATTTCTATGGAAAGATAAATTGGGTCAAATATCATTGAGTGTAACTACATTGTTTTGGGGTGCAGGTGCAACTTTACAATTCATTGTTTTACAGTGGGCAGAAGTCCATTTACAAATGAGTTTAGACAAAGCAGCCATGCTGCAAGGAGTAGTTGCCATAGGTATTATTTTTGGAGCGATAGTTGTAGCTGGTGGAATAAGTTTAAAAAATTCACTTAAAGTTTTACCTATGGGAATAGTCATGGGTTTGGTTATACCTGCCATGACATTTGTTGATGACATTGAAATTGCTATTTTCCTTTTGATTCTGATCGGTGCATTNGGGGGTGCCTTTGTAGTACCAATGAATGCTCTACTTCAACATAGGGGACATGTTATTTTGTCAGCTGGACAGTCCATTGCGGCACAAAATTTNAATGAGAACNTNAACATACTATTCATGCTAGGTATATATTCACTTATGATTTACGTAGACCTGCCTGTTAATAATATAATATGGATCTTCGGATTATTTTTATCAATTACTATGAGTTTAGTTTTATGGAAATACCTAAAAAACAAGAAAGAACATAATCTAAATAAACTGATTGGTGATAAACGCTCTGCAACTATGCAAAACTAATTAATTTCATTTAATGCTTCATTCACAGCAACCATAGTCTTCCAACTTTCTGATTTCAATGCATTATCTTGAATTAATTTGTTTGGGTGAGGGCAGGAAAATATTTTTTTTGAATTTGTAACACCAGATAAATCCGATATTAAAAAAATAGTTTGGGATTTAACATTATTTTGTAAAAAGTTTGAAGGTAAAGACCCCTTTAACTGAACTTGCTCATTATCTATAGTCAAGCCAATTGTTGAGAGCATATTTTTTAATAAAACTAAACCTTCATTGGTAAGATTGTCAAATGAAACTATTAGTCTTGGTTCGATAATTTTCTTTTGTGACCATAGTTCATTAATACCTAATAAATTTAAATATATTTCTTTCATATTTTAAAACTTNGCTATGCAACACTACAATCATGTTTTAAGATCATTCTTTTCATCACCAAAGCATCCTCTCTACCACTNAATGTTGAATAATAATTTTTTCTTCTTCCTACNATTTCGAATCCATTCTTCCCGTATAAATTGATTGCCGACTTATTACTTGGTCTAACCTCTAAAAAAACGGACTCCAATTTATAATCACCAAGTGAATTTAGTAACCTTGATAACATCCATTGGCCTAATCCTCTATTCTGTCGACCATTTGCAATAGTAAAATTTAAAATATGACATTCTTTTTCAACTTGCATCCAAACAAAATAACCAACCAGTAAGGAATTATTTATCAATTTTTTGCAAATGTATTTAGATTTTAGTGAATCCTGAAAATTTTTTCTAGACCAACCAAACTTATATGAGTCTTGTTCTATGGAAGAAACCGTATCAATATCTTGTACTTTAATAGATTCCAAAAATAGAGCTGGTGTCTTCTTTCTTTCTAAAACTGTTTGAGCCACCCGGTCTCTAACATATAGTGGCTGAATATCTTGAGCACGTTTCCACTCTAAATTATTTTTATAAACACAAAACAATGCTGCCCATCCAGATAAAAATATTTTTTGTTGTTTGGGGAAAAAATTATATTCATTGAAATTATTAATGTTGAAGTCGTCTATATTAGGGCATCTTAAAATTTCAACTTTGCTATTTAAATTTCTTCTTTTTAAAGACGAATTATCAAAAATAAATGGTTCCTCTACTATTGAAAAACTCCAATTTTGTTGAAAAAAATTTTTTGGGTTTGTAACAAGNGTGTTAACGCTAGTTTTCGTAATTTTTGACTTTTTACATTGGACTCTAGCAAGAAAATACTCNTCTAGCCTTGCATCAATAATGACATCAATAAGAAAGAAATCTTTCTCATTTATTTTCTTTTTGCTTAAATTTTGATGCCAAGCAAAAGCATAAATTTCGAAAGCACTAACACTCACAACTGGGCAATTTAGACCGTGAGCTAAACCATGAACCAATCCATTAGTAATTCTTAACCCTGTAAATGACCCTGGACCATTTATAAGAATAAGACCTTTAATATCCAAGATGGTTAACGAAAACCTAGATAGTAATTTTTTAATTAAAGGAAGAATGGTGGAAGAATATTTAGACTCTTTTGCCACTTGGGCAGACTCAATGGATAATTTATCATCTCCTAAAACTATAGCAACTGAACCTAGGGCCCCTAGCCCTTCAATTACTATCCAAGGCTTAGCATGCGGGGGATTGATTAATGTTTTGATGGGTTTACTAACTGAAATCATTATTTTGACAGAATAATTTTATAATGAAACTAGGCTAACAATGGCTTGAGCCGCAATTCCCTCTTCCTTACCTATATAACCAAGTTTTTCAGTCGTAGTTGCTTTTACATTAACTAATTTACAGCAAGTATCTTTTTGAAGATTTCTAACCATTTGATCAATGTAATTTCTCAATTTAGGTTTTTCGGCAATAATAGTGCTGTCAATTTGATTAATTATTAGATTTTTAGAAAAAATTTTTTCTCTTACTTTCCTTAACAAAAGACGACTTTCAATATTTTGGAATTCAGAATTTGAATCAGGAAATAATTTTCCTATATCTCCTAAAGCCGCTGCTCCTAAGATCGCATCAATTATTGCATGAACTAATACATCAGCATCAGAATGCCCCATAAGTCCTGTTTGATGATTAATTTCCACCCCACCTAATATTAATTTTCTACCTTTGACTAGCTGGTGAACATCAAAACCTTGACCTATAAACATGGTTTTGTTGTTTTGTATTTTTTTTTCATATACTAATTGCATTTCCAAAAATTTTAAATCTTCTTGCTTGGTAATTTTTAAATTTAACAAGTCTCCATAAACAAGCTTCGGATAAATACCGATAGCCTCCATTGCACTTGACTCATCAGTAACATTTCTAACAGATTTAAGTGCAAGAAAAAGTTTTTTGTATGGAAATATTTGAGGCGTTTGAGCAACCCAACATTTTTCTCTTGGCACTGTTTCTTCTATAAAGTTAGAAGAATTATCTAAACCACTACTCTTTTCCTTTTTAATAGTATCATTTATAGGTAGCGCGAGTATTCCCCCATTTTCATACTCATAAATTTCTTTCCAAAGTCGATTCAAAGAATTTTTAGTCAATCCTGGTCTTGCAGCATCATGAACAAGAATCCAATCATCTTCGTCAGCAACTTCATTGATGAATTTTAATCCNGCTACAACAGATTCTTTCCTTGTATCCTCTCCAACTTTTANCGCAATGACGTTATTATGTATNGACAGATCATTCAAGATTTGTGTTTCAATATCAAATTGAACAAAATTTGTGTCATCTTTAGCTAAAATTACTAAAATAACAAATAGATTGGCATCGGTTGGCATTAAACTTAAAGCGGCAATGCTTTTTTTTAATACAGTTTCATTACAAATGGTCTGATATTGTTTGGGTACTGAGTTACCAAAACGCAAACCTTTCCCTGCGGCGGGGATAATACCCCATGTCACTTTATTTGTACTTGAATAATTTGAGCGTAATAACCTAAGTTGGTTTTGTGCCTCTTTTGTATTTTCATAAAGAACTTTTTTTTTAAGCATGGTAGTGTTTACTATCTTTAACTGAAATTAATTATTTAAATGGTATACGAGCTAGACTTAGTAAAGATTCANAATGCAAAACCTCCTAAAATAGGACAAAAAATATCTTTTCCAAACCCAACAGGATCAGCTGANAGCTTAATGTTGGCGCACTGGATAAAAGGTNCANTTGATCGAAAAAAAAATGTATCAGGTTGTCCTAAAATTATTGTATGTGATTCACAGGAAAATGCGCAAAGAATTACAGAAGAAATTAGATTTTTTATACCTGAAAAANCCATTGGTTTTTTNCCTGATTGGGAGACTTTACCATATGAGCCTTTTTCACCTCATCAAGATTTAATTTCTGACAGGCTACTTTGTCTATATGAGGCAACCACTGGAAAATTAGATGCTATTGTTGTTGGAGCTGAGTCTTCAATGATAAGGATTGCCCCTCCAAGTTTTCTAGCTGCCAACACATTTTTTTTTAAAAAAAATCAAATTGTTTCTATCAAAAGTATAAGAAACCAGTTAAAAATTGCTGGTTACGAGCCAGTTAATCAAGTTGTGTCCCCGGGTGAATATGCCTTAAGAGGAAATATTTTAGATATATTTCCAATGGGAAGTGACCTTCCTTTCAGAATTGAATTTTTTGACGATGAGATAGAAACAATAAGACTTTTTGATCCAGATACACAGCGAAGCATACATCAAGTCAATGAAATAAGAATTTTACCGAGTAAAGAGTTTCTAAATAATCAAACTAATGCTGATAGTTTTAGATCGAAATGGAGAGACACTTTCGAAGGTGATCCAACAAAATGCACATTATATAAAGATGCAGGNGCAGGTATTTTTGGCGCTGGTATTGAATACTATATGCCCTTTTTACATGAAGCCACTTCATCAATNTTTGATTATCTGGCTGAAAAATCTGAGGTCTTTTTAATTGGAAATGTTACAGATTCTCTAAATAAACATTATGAAGAGTTATCAACTCGATTCAATTTTNTAAAACATGATNNNGAAAGNCCNGTTTTAAAGCCCTCTGAAATTTCTCTAGCTAGTAATGANTGGTTTAATTTATTGAAAAAATATCCAGTGTTTNTATTCGATGATACCGGTAAAGCTAGTCCAGCATGTGAAGTTCCAGTTGTCAAAGTAGATTCAAAATCTCAAGCACCTTACCAGTCTCTTTCACTCGTAATTAATTCCAGAATTGATAAACAACAAACGACTATTATTCTGGCTGAAAATAAAGGAAGGGTTGCTACAATTTCATCAACTCTTTCAGAACATAATATAATTGTTCGGAACATTAATTCTTGGATTGAGTTTGAAGAAATAATAAATGAATCTTTCAATACAAATGCAATGACTGAATGTTTTATTTGCCCCGGACCAATAGTCAAAGGTTTTGATTTACCATTTATAAATACCCTTATTATTACTGAACAAGACTTATTTAACGAACACGTTAGAGTTAATAAGAGGGGTGGAAAAAAAGAACAAACTGATNTTGAAAATTTAATCAGAGATCTATCTGAATTGAAAATCGAATCACCAGTTGTGCATCTCGATCATGGTGTTGGTAGATATCACGGTCTCGTACATCTTAATATCGGAGATGGAGAAAACGAGTTTTTACATTTAAGATATGCAAACGATGCTAGTTTATATGTTCCAGTCTCTCAACTCCATATCATAAACAGATACACTGGTGCGGACAAAGAGAANGCACCTATGCATTCTCTTGGTTCTGACCAGTGGGAAAAAGCAAAAAANAAGGCTGCCAAATTGGCAAGAGATACAGCCGCAGAACTNCTCAATTTATATNCCAGGAGAGCTATGAGAGTTGGTTTTTCATACAGCCTAGACTCNAATGATTACGAACAGTTTTGTCAGGGTTTTAGTTTCACTGAGACTCCCGATCAATTAGCTACAATACATGCCGTAGTGCAAGATATGGTCAGTTCAAAACCAATGGATAGGTTAGTTTGTGGCGATGTGGGCTTTGGAAAAACTGAAGTTGCACTTAGAGCTGCATTTATTGCTGTCATGGCAGGCAAACAAGTCGCACTTTTGACACCAACAACACTGCTAGCTGAACAGCATTTTCAAACTTTTAGTGACCGGTTCGCTGAGTTACCTGTAAAAATAAAAGAATTATCTAGATTTCGATCACAAAAGGAAATAAATATTTCTGTTAAGGAAATTCAAAGTGGATTAGTGGATATTGTCATAGGTACGCACAAATTAATTTCAAAAGAAATAAAATTTAAGGATCTTGGCCTCTTGATCATAGATGANGAACACAGATTTGGAGTCAGACAAAAAGAAAAGTTCAAAGAACTTAGATCAGAAGTTGATATTCTCACTTTAACAGCTACCCCAATTCCAAGAACCTTAGCTATGAGTATGGAAGGAATAAGAGATTTTTCAGTTATTGCTACTGCCCCACAAAAAAGACTTGCTATCAAAACATTAGTAAGATTTGAGAGTGAAATTACTGTTCAAGAGGCTCTGCACAGAGAGCTAAAAAGAGGTGGTCAAGCCTACGTTTTACANAACGAGGTTAAAACTATAGCAAATAGAAAAGANCTCCTTGAGAGAATTGTGCCTGAAGCTAGAATTGGAGTCGCTCATGGAAAAATGCCTGAGCGAGAATTAGAAAGAGTAATGAAACAATTTACGCAAAAGCAATTCAACATACTTCTTTGTACAACAATAATTGAAACAGGCATTGATATTCCATCTGCAAATACAATTATCATTTATAGAGCTGATAAATTTGGTTTAGCCCAACTTCATCAACTCCGAGGTAGGGTTGGAAGGTCGCATCATCAAGCATACGCATATTTGCTAACTCCTGAAGAGGCAAACTTATCAGCTGATGCAGTAAAAAGACTTGACGCTATTCAATCAATGGAGGAGTTAGGGTCCGGTTTTTTTCTTGCTTTGCATGATCTAGAAATAAGAGGTGCAGGTGAAGTATTAGGAGATCAACAATCAGGCAATATTTCTGAAATTGGCTTCAGTTTATATGCTGATATGCTGAAGCATGCTGTAGAGTCGTTAAAAAATGGTGATGAACCTGACGTAGAAGCTCCCCTTAAGGCTACCATTGAAATTAANTTTCATCTTCCAGCACTATTACCAAAAAATTATTGCCCTGACGTACATGAACGTCTAACGATATATAAACGGTTAGCAAATACAAAAAACTACAAACAGTTAGAAATACTTGAGGGTGAATTAATTGATAGATTTGGAAAAATCCCACCTGAAACAACAGTTTTAATAGANGTTCACAAATTTAGACAAAATGCTGCCACAATTGGAATTCAAAAAATCGATGCTACGAATGAGTTTATTGTGATTCAATTTGACCAAACACCAAATTTAGACCCAGAAAAAATAATTGATCTAATACAAAACGATTCAAGGTTTAAGCTTCTTGGTCCAACAAGACTAAAATTTTCAGCTGAGAGTAATGACTTTAAAAGCAGATCAAAAAATATTAATGAATTCTTGTCTTTATTAATATCACCTCGTAAATTGGCTGCTTAATCTTTAATCATTTTTCACAACAATTTTTGGGAAAACGCTCTTGGTTTTTTTCTGAATCTTTGCTATTTGAAGACCAAGATTCAAAGCCATACTCTTGAAAATCTCAGATATGTGTGAATTGGGATTTGAACTCACTGTTGGATTACCAGAGTCNGCATCCATTCTGATCTCAATATTNAAAGGCAATGTGCCTAGGAAATAAGTCGAGTGCTCATTACATAAATTTTCACCTCCGCCTTGTCCAAAAAGATGTTCTTGATTTTTACACTTCGGACAAATATAAACCCCCATATTTTCTATCACTCCAATAATTGGAACCGAAACCTTTTCGAACATCTTAAGACCCTTTCGAGCATCTTGAACAGCAATTTCCTGAGGAGTAGTAACAATGACTGCTCCAGTTAACGGAACTTTTTGAGCAAGGGTTAANTGAATATCTCCAGTTCCAGGAGGCATGTCAATCAACAAATAATCAAGATCCTCCCAAGCTGTTAGCCTAAGTAACTGATCGAGAGCTTGAGTAACCATTGGTCCTCTCCAAACCATTGCCTGATCTTTCGGAACCAAAAAACCAATTGAATTTGCTTGCAAATTATGACCAAACATAGGNCGAAACTTTTTCCCATCTAATGATTCAGGTTTTCCTTTAATACCAAGCATCGTTGGAATGCTTGGTCCATATATATCTGCATCAAGTACNCCAACTCTAGCCCCTTCAGATTCCAACGCTAATGCNAAGTTTACTGTTGTAGTTGATTTNCCAACGCCACCTTTTCCAGAAGCAACAGCAATAATATTTTTGACACCGGGAATTAGTTGCGAAGTATCCTGNACTGAATGCGCAAAGATATTTGTAGTAATTTTTATTATGGTTCTCAGGTTTTTATCAAGCGTTGCAATTGAACTAGAGATTTGATCACTTATTATTNTATGCTTACTTTGCCCAGGGAAANCAATTTCAATGAGAATNTTAACTGTTTCACTATTNAACTCAATTTTTTTTATCATTTCAGTGGTAACAGTAAATGGGATATCAGAGTTACTAGAAATATCACTCAAAATTTGATTCCTTATTACTTCAACATCTAAAGCCACAAATTATTCTCCAAAGCGTTTAAATTAATCCATCAAAAACTAGTATTGGTACTAGATCTCCTGCTTTCACACTAACAATATCATGATCTAAAACAACCAAACAGTCAGCTTCACTCATAGAGCTTAAAATACCTGAACCTTGAGCACCAGTTAATTTTATTTGTGGACAATTATCATGGTCTTTTAAAATTTTTGCTCTTCTNTATTCAGTTCTACCNGGTTTCTTCTTGAAACTTTCGGCTGATTTAACAAGAACNAATTGAGACTCAAATTCACTTGACCCCATCATTTGAAAAATAGCTTCCCTTACAAAAACATAGAATGTAACCATTACAGCAACTGGGTTTCCTGGTAAACCAAACAACAGGGAATAATTCTCGCTGATTCTATCACTATCAGGCCAAATTTTTCCAAAAACCATTGGTCTACCCGGTCTCATAGCAACTTTCCAAAAGTCAACATCACCAAGTTTTTTCATCACAGATTTAGTATGATCAGCTTCNCCAACTGATACACCACCAGATGTAATAATTACNTCAGAAGAACTTGAAGCCGAAATAAAAGCTTTTTCTAATAAAGCTGGATCATCTGGAATGACTCCTAAATCAATAATTTCAACGCCAATTCGTTTCAACATCCCGAAAATCGTATATCTGTTGCTATCATAAACACAGCCCTCTGGCAAACTTTCCCCTAAAGACTTCAGTTCNTCACCAGTGGAGAAAAAAGAAACCCTCAGTTTTCGAAAAACATTGACTTCTGGCATTCCGAGTGATGCTAAAAGCCCTAGATCAGATGGCCTCAAAATTTTTCCTGCTTTCAATGCAGAGTTNCCAAATTGTAAGTCCTCTCCTTTTAATCTTCTGTTATCACGTGGTTTGACATTTGTGTTTAGAAATCTTATTTTGTTTTCANAAACTTCCACAAATTCTTGTGGAATTACTGTGTCACAATTTAACGGCATAACAGCGCCAGTCATAATTTGGTAGCAAGTATCGTTTGACTGCTTAGTTAAGACTTTATTACCAGCAAAAATTTGCCCAGAAATTTTTAACTCTATTATTTGTTCTTGNCCACTGGAAAGTATTTTACTGTCAAAAGCGTAACCGTCCATAGCAGCATTATCATGCGAGGGAACATTGATTGGTGAAATAACATCAATTGCCAGNACTCGACCTAAAGCATCTCTAATTGGCAATTTTTCAATGGTAAGTTTACTTGCTATTACTTCGGAAAAAGTTTTTATTATCTCTTTACCGTCCTCGACTCGCAATGACTCCGGNTCATAATCAGTTAGACATGAAGTAACGTTTTCCAAAGAGAGAGGGGTTGAAGTAGCCAAATTTGAATTTTTAATTTTCCACACCTTGGGACTTTAAATATTCATCATAACTGCCTTTAAAATCTTCTAAATTACCTCGTCCATCAAGTATCCAAATTCTACTGGCAATCGCATTCACGAATTCTCTATCATGGGAGACAACTACAGCAGTGCCAGGATACTTTTCTAATGCTAATTGAAGCGATTCAATAGATTCCATATCAAGATGATTTGTAGGTTCATCCATAAACAAAATATTTGGCTTTTCTAGCATTATCTTACCAAAATACATTCGATGCTTTTCTCCCCCTGAAATAACCTTAACGGCCTTTTTAACTTCGTCTCCTGAAAAGAGTAGCCTTCCTAATACTGATCTAAGAGTTTGGTCATCNTCATCTTCTGATGCAAAGTTTTGAATCCATTTAGTCAAAGTGTCATTACTTTCAAAATCTGGGTAAACATCTTGCTTCATAAAACTAATATGAGCATTTTCAGCCCATTTGCATTCGCCCTCATTCGGGCCTATGCCAGAGATGTTACTTCCCAAAATACAAGAGAGCAAGGTAGATTTTCCAGAACCATTGGGCCCGATTACAGCAATTTTTTCACCAGCCTCAACCGCGATTGAAATTTTTTTGAAAACTGGTTCAAACATTCCCTCGAATGATTTTGAAATACTTTGAACATTAAAAGCCTGTCTGTAAAGTTGTTTTTTTTGTTCAAACCTAATGTAAGGATTTTGTCTTGAAGATGGCTTTACTTGAACAGCACCNGCTTGTAATTTATCTATTAATTTTCTTCTAGAAGTTGCTTGTTTTGCTTTGGAAGCATTTGCAGAAAATCTTCTGACAAACTCTTGTAATTCCGAGACACGCTCTTTACTCTTNGCATTTTCTGCCATTAGTTTAGCTCTTGCTTCAGATGAAGCAAGCATATAATNATCATAATTTCCTGGGTAAATTCTAACTTCTCCGTAATCAAGATCTGCCATATGNGTGCAAACAGAATTTAGAAAATGTCTATCATGCGAAATAATAATCATAGTACAGTTTTTATCATTTAAAACTGACTCTAACCATCTAATTGTGTCAATATCGAGATTGTTAGTTGGTTCATCAAGTAACAATATATCTGGGTCTGAAAATAATGCCTGTGCCAATAAAACTCTAACTTTTAACCCAGGAGCAACTTCACTCATCAATCCATTTTGCAAGTCATTAATAATACCTGCCCCAGCCAATAATTCACCTGCTCTAGCCTCTGCAGTATACCCTCCATATTCAGCATATTTCGACTCAAGTTCAGCAGCTCTGATATAGTCATCATCGCTTGATTCAGTATTTGCATATATCTCATCACGTTCTGTCATAGCTTCCCACATTTCCTCATGACCCATCATTACAACATCAAGAACTTTTAAATCCTCATAAGCAAATTGATCTTGTCTTAATTTACCTAGTCTTATATTTTCCTCAACTACTACCGAACCAGATGAAGGTTCAAGTTCGCCACCAAGAATTTTCATAAAAGTAGATTTTCCACAACCATTTGCCCCGATTAAACCATAACGATTACTATCTCCAAATTTCACTGAGACATTTTCAAATAAAGGTTTCTCTCCAAACTGCATAACTAAACTTATAGTTGAAATCATTAGTTTTTTATCCAATAAAAAGCATTTTTAAAAATCTGCACCCATGGGGAAAANTCACCATGTGAATTCCATTTTTCCGGACACCAAGAAAATTGAACATTTCTGAAACATCTTTCAGGATGAGGCATTATTGCTGCAATTCTTCCATCATGTGATGTAAAGCCAGTAAGACCACCTAATGACCCGTTAGGATTATCAGGATATTTTTCAGTGGGGTTACCGTGACAATTGATGTACCTCATGACNGGATTNACAATTTTACGTCCTTTAGGGTTGTTAGGGAATATAGATTTGCCTTGCCCATGAGAAATAATTATTGGAATTTTTAATCCATTCATGTTTTTAAAAAATAATGAATTTGAATCTAAAACTTCTACAAAAGACTGTCGGGATTCAAAGCGCCCAGATTTGTTTTCTGTAAACTTAGGCCAAACTTCATTTCCAGGAAGAATAGACTGAAGTTCTGTCAAAAACTGACAACCGTTACAAACTCCAAAAACAAATTTATTCTTATCATTAAAAAAACGAGAGAACTCATTTTTTAAAAAATCATTTAACAAAATAGATTGTGCCCATCCTTTTCCAGCTCCAAAAACATCTCCAAATGAAAAACCACCACTTGCCGCTAAACCTTCAAACTTNGAAAGACTTGTTTTNTTTGAAATTAAGTCTGTCATATGAACATCCCATGCATCAAAACCAGCTGCAGTAAAAGCAGCAGCCATTTCAACATTGCCGTTAACACCTTGTTCCCTCAATATGGCAACCTTAGGTTTAGCGACACCAATAATTGATATATTTTCTTTTGAGTCTANANAAGCATCAACGCCAAAAGATAATAACTTATGTAATACGTCTGGAATATAAATANCTTTTTCCATAGAATCGCANTTATTGATTGAATCTTCATCTTCTTTGATACAATCCGGGTTGTCTCGAAGGCTGGAGACTTTCAATGAGATATCAGACCAAGCTCTTTGTAATANTGCTCTAGGTTTTTTGAATATACATTTCGCATCACGATAAATCTCGATCGTATCTCGGTTATTTAGACATCCAATTTCAAAGGCAAATTTTCCTAAATCATATTTTCTTAAAAGATCAAGTACAGTCTTTCTTTTTTGCTTTGTGGTTTGTATTACAACTCCCAATTCTTCACTAAAAAGGGCCTTAAAAGTCAATTCATTTCTTTTATGTAAAACTTGACTTGGTCGAATATTAAAAGCTCCCCAGTCCTCNGCATTAGGGTCAATAGTTAANAAATCTATATTTATGGTTATGCCAACTCTGCCAGCAAAAGCCATCTCACATAAAGTAGTTATTAAGCCTCCATCAGAAACATCATGGTAGGCAAACACTGNATTATTTTTACCTTCAAANTTGTGTAAAGCAGAGATTGCCATNAAAAAATTCTTCAATACACCTGNGTTTTCTAAATCGGGCGGTTCACCCCCAAATTTATTATTGATAAATGAGAAAACTGAGCCTCCTAATCTTTTGCAACCATTTGCCAAGTCAATATAGATTAAAACTGATTCCTTAATGTCTTTATTTAATGTTGGCACCCATGTTTTTCTAACATCAGCGGTTTTAGCTACNGCAGATAAGTTTAGAGAAACAGGCGAAATAACAGAATTAATACTCTTTTTTTCTTTCCATTCTGTTTTCATCGAAAGAGAATCTTTACCCACTGGGATTGATAATTCTAACTGTGGGCACAATTCTTTTGCCAAGGCTTGGACTGCAACAAATAATGAAAAATCCTGTCCCTGTTCGCCGCAAGCTGCCATCCAATTAGCACATAGCTTAATATCTCTTAAGTCTTTTACATAAGAAGACAAAAGGTTTGTAATAGTTTCACCAAGTGCTATCCTTGATGCTGCAGCTGGATCTTTAATAGCAATAGGCGATCTTTCTCCAACAGAAAAAACCTGACCTCCATAGTTTTTAAAGTCCCATAAAACCGCAGCACTATCTGCTACTGGAGTTTGAAATGGACCAACCATTTGGTCTCGAGCAGTTAGTCCACCGACAGACCTGTCTCCAATTGTAATCAAAAATGACTTTGATCCAACGGTTGGGTTACACAACACTTGGTCTATACAATCTTCAAGGACCAAATCTTCAAAATCAACATCATCTGAAAAACTGTNGCTTACNCCTGNAATTTCTCTTTTGGTTTTAATAGATGAATTTAGTAAAAAATCTAAAGACATCTCGACAGGCTTAACAAACCCTTTATTATCTTGATTTGCACATAATACTGATAATGTTTTTTCTTTTTTTACTAGCGCAATTACAGAAAATGGACACCTCTCCCTTTCGCATATTTTTTCAAATAAAGCCAAACTTTTTTTAGAAATACAAATTACATATCTTTCCTGTGATTCATTACACCAAATTTCTGCTGCCGACATAGAGAAATCGTTAACAGTGATTTTTGAAAGATCAATTTCNCCGCCAACACCTGATGAATAAAGTATTTCAGGTACTGCATTAGATAATCCACCGGCTCCAACATCGTGAATCGAAAGTATAGGGTTTTTTGATTTCAAGGATGCACAACAATTTATAACCTCTTGTGCTCTTTTTTGTATCTCAGGATTACCTCGTTGCACAGAATTAAAATCTAAGACCTCATCGTTGTCTCCCGAGTTCATGGATGAGGCACTACCACCCCCAACCCCTATTTTCATGCTCGGACCACCAATAACAATTAATAAATCATCTTTAGCTAAAATTTTTTTTCTAGTATTTGTTTCGCTTATGGTTCCAACACCACCAGCAAGCATGATAGGTTTATGAAAACCCCAATGAATGTTTTTATCGACAAACTCAAAAGACCTGAAATAACCAAATAGCTGCGGTCTACCAAATTCGTTGTTAAACTCTGAAGCACCAAGAGGTCCCTTGATCATGATTTCTAGTGGAGAACTTTGTCTAACCGGTTGATGAACAGTATCTTTAAAATCCAAAAAAGATACTGAATAACCACAAAAACCAGCTTTTGATTTTCCACCAATGCCAGTGGCTGATTCGTCACGTATTTCNCCTCCAACACCTGTTGCTGCCCCAGGAAATGGACAGACTGCAGTTGGATGATTATGAGTTTCTGCTTTGAAAACAGTATGTAAAACCTTTTTATTATTCTCATATCTAGCTGGTTCCACTTGCACGCTCTCTAAACAATCAACCTGTGTACCCTCAATGATCGCAGCATTGTCAGAATAAGCTAGAACAGTTCCTAAAGGAGTTGTTTTGTGGGTAAATTTAATCATTTCAAAAAGGGTTTCTTCTTGAACTTTACCGTCGATAGTGAACTGCGAATTGAAGATTTTATGCCGACAATGTTCAGAATTGACTTGAGCAAACATCATTAGCTCAGCGTCAGAAGGATTTCTTTTTATTGACATAAAATACTCAAACAATAATCTTAATTCTGACTCAGATAGGGCTAAGCCTAAATTTTTATTTGCAGTTTTTAAATTGAATAGACCATCATTTGTGAACAAATCAACATAATTAGTTTTGTTTGAAGCTTCATGAAGAAAAAAATGCTTGGGAAGCTTATTGATAAAAATTTGCTCCGTCATCCGATCAAAAAGACTACAAAGGAAAAAATTTTTTATTTTTTGGCTATTACTAGTAAATGAACTACCAATNAATGAAGGGNCTTCAAAAAGAAGTGGCTGTGAACAATGAAACTTGTAAATTATACCTCTTTCAACATTAGTAATATTTTCAAAGCCACAGCTACTTAAAATATCATTTGCTTTTGATGACCACGGAGATTGGGTACTTTTTCTTGGAAAAACAACCATGAAACAGAATTCTGGTTTTTGTGGAGGAAAATTATCTTCAAACAAATCACCAACACTAAGTGAGAGTAAATCCTTGATCGACAGAAATATTTCTTTTCTAGATTCTAATTTTTCATCTTTTACTTTAATGATGTAAATCCAATTAGATTGAATTTGCTTTACCTGCGGAAAGTTTTCTAAAAAAACCTGATACGCTTGATTTTTTAAGGTTTCGGGTTTGCAAAGATCGCCCAAGAAAAATAATTCTTTACTCATTTAGTATCAACTATTCTACCGGCTTTTAATTGAAGTTTATAATTACACATTTCTGCTAATTCTGAATCGTGCGTAACAATGACCAACGTAGTATTATTAGTCTCCTGAAATTTAAATAATAAACTTTTTACAATCTCCCCGTTGACGTGATCAAGACTCCCAGTTGGTTCATCAGCAAACAAAATTTTAGGTTTGATGGAGAAGGCTCTAGCTAAAGCAACTCTTTGTTGTTCACCACCTGAAAGAGTTTTAGGAAAATGTTTTGCCCTGTCTTTTAAACCAACCAATTCAAGCATTTCTATTGCCAATTTTTCAGGGTTGGCTATTCCTATTAGTTCCAAAGGAAACAAAACGTTTTCATAAGCATTAAGATGAGACAAAAGTTGAAAAGACTGAAAAACAAAGCCCAAATTGCCCTTTCTTAGTTCAGCTCTCTTTTCTTCATTAAGTTCTGAGATAACTCTATTTGACCATAAAACTTCACCAGAACTTGGGATATCCAGACCTGCTAATATACCCAAAAGAGTCGATTTACCACATCCAGAAGGACCTAGTATTGCCAATGAGCTACCTAAATCCATAGTGAGATTTATATCAGACAATATTTGCAAAGGTTTAGTAACAGTATCTACAGACTTTGTTACGTTTCTTGCTTCTAAAAAAGGGGAATTAGTAATGTTACTCATTTATTATTAATAGTTTCTCATATATTTTTAACAATTTTTTTGAATTTGAAAAATGAATAAATACTTACATACTAAATTTACAACCATATTGTTGAGTTTCCTGTGTTTGATGTGTAAAACTGCTTTTACCAGTGAAAATATTTTAATTTTTGGGGATAGTCTTTCATCAGGATACGGAATTAGCATTGAAGATAGTTGGACTGAATTATTAGCAAAAAAAATAACAAAAAGAAACCCCGATATCAGCGTAATTAATAGAAGCATATCTGGTGAAACAACTTCCGGAGGAGTCAGGAGGCTTCCAAAAGTACTTTCAAAACTTTCACCAAAAATTGTGGTCTTGGAATTAGGTGCAAACGACGCTTTGAGGGGCTTGCCTCTCAACCAGACCAAACTAAACTTAGCAAAAATGGTTGAATTGTCGAAAACAAATGGTGCAAAACCCTTGATAATTGGAATGCAAATACCTCCAAATTACGGAAAGGCGTATTCTGAAAAATTTTTTAATATTTTTAAACAGATCGCTGACGACACAAAAATACCAATAGTCCCATTTATGCTTCAAGGTTTTGCGGAAGACAGAAATTTTTTTCTTGCTGATCAAATTCATCCAAATGAAAGGGCTCAAAAAAGAATTTTAGAAAACATATGGAAAGAACTAGAACCTCTTCTTTGAACACTTATCCTTTAATGATAATTCTAAAATATCCTTTTTCTAAAACTTGGTTAACATTTTTACTAGCGTCAATACCTGTTATTGCGGGAAGTGTCTGGGCCACTGTTAGAACAACTAATTTAATGTCAAATGTAACATTGGCTGAGTGGGCCATACTAACAGTTTCACTCACAGTCGTGGGTTGCATCAGTCAATTAGGAATGAAACCCGGTTATATGCAAGAAGTAACCGATATTGGTAAAAGTAAGCGCATACCAGCATTGATAACAGCNACCTTGTTTTTATCACTTACAGGTTTGATTAGTGGGGGTGTTTTAGTATTTATTTTTTTTATTTTATACAAACTCTCACTATGGGAAAATATTGTTGCGGTTTGCATTTTGCCTTTGCACTGCATTTTAACAAACGCCGTCATGATGTTCCACACCGATCTAAGAATTCTGGGAAAAGCTTCACTACTCGCATGGCTTTCGATTATTCAAATTCCAATTTTTATTTTTAGTTTAGAAATATGCTTAAGTTACAAATTTGACCCTTTAGCTAGTTTTTTCTTTTCTGGGTGTTGTGCAAATATACTTTTATTAATTTTTTTAATTTATAAAACCAAAATAAGTAATCTTCATTATTTAAATATAAATTTTCTTAAAAGAGCAACTTACATGGGTTTGCCCGTTATGGGAGGTTTGTTATCAAAGTATAGTTGTGACATGGTTGTTGTTGCCACATTTAGATGGGCGTTGGACAACCAAGTCGCAGGTGCTTTTGGAATTGCAACCAGGCTATGTGAACCATTAATGGCTGTATACATTGGATCATTTCAAATGGCATGGGGTGCTCATGTTTATCAATGGATCAAAGAGTCACCAACCGGTTACTTAGTAAATATCTATTCAAATCGAAGTTGGTTATTGGTTTTATTTGGACTTCCAATTGGACTTTTAATAGCCATTTCTATATGGTCAATCTCATTCTCAGATAAAAGTTTTGATTCAGTTTTTTTATTTGTCTTAATGCTCATTTCGAGAATAATTTCATTTGGTATTTCCTCGTCTATGGGCTTTGGTCAAACAATGCAAAGATCTTACAAGCAAGGTCTTAAAATAAATGTAAATGAGTTGCTGTTAACTTTGATTTTAGTCCCAGTTTCTGCAGTATATTTTGGAGTTTCTACAGCAATGGTTTTGTGTGGAGTTTTGCCTTGGGTTTCAGTATTTAGGATAAGAAACTACTCAAAAAAAGTACTTTTGAGAAATTCTTCATAACCATCTTCCTACCTTTGAACAATAAATTTTAAAATCATCACCAAATTTTTCCTTCAATACTTTCTCCTCAGGAATGATTTGATAAAAAGTAATATAAAAAATAAACATTGGAATGATTAATACCACAAACCAATTTCCAAAATAGAATCCTGCAGCTATTTGCAAGGAGGTCAATCCAAGATACATAGGATTACGAGAGAATTTAAAAATGCCAGAAGTCACCAAACTGCTAGCTTCATTTATTTTCATTGGGCTTAAAGTTGTACCAGCTTTTTTAAATTCTTTGATAGCAAAAAATATTATCAACAGTGCCTCAACACCAATAAGATAGGCAAAAATATCTTGATAAGTGAAAGTAAAATTGGGAGATAATTCATCCATTGCATAAATAAAATAAATACATAAGAGTGTGAGAATTGGTGGGGGAATTTTGTTTTTCATAAATTAAAATTTTTCTGCACTTGGTCTGAGCTCTATCTCAAGGCTCCATGCTTGTTTTGGTTGTTTTAAAACTGCCATCAAAGTTTTTGCTATTGCGGCTGAAGTAAAATCATCTGAGTTATCTACTAAATCGGATTTCTTAACAACACCATCAATAATAAAATGAGCAACATGAATTCCTANAGGACTTAATTCTCTGTANAANCTTTGTGAAAGACCCCTAAGGGCAAATTTGCCCATAGCAAAAACCGAAGAGTGCGCAAAACCTTTAATACTAGCAGTGGCTCCAGTAAAGAAAATTGCACCCTTACCAACCGGAACCATACTTCTTGATGCCTCCTGTGCAGCAACCAAAGCTCCAAATGCCGTAACGTTAATGGCTTCTCTTGCGGCTGAAATATCAAGATCGCAAATNNCCCCCTTTAATCTCTTNCTGGGGTTATATAAAACAACGTCAGGTACNCCAAGCATTTTTTGAAACTTTTTAAACAAATTACGAATGCTTTCTTCTGAGGAAACATCAACTTCAACTGCAAATCCACCNATATCACTTGCTATGCTATCAATATTCTTTAGACTGCGTGAAGCCANNCANACTTTATACCCNTCACTAGCGAGCTCCTTTGCAAAAGATCCGCTAATTCCTTTTCCTGCACCAATTATTAGAGCTGTTTTTGTCATAAATATGTTTTTAAAAACTCATTCCTAGTTTAAAAGTAAAATTTTTACTAACTTAATTTATCATCGGCGACATGATAACGTGGATCTTCGAGAACATTTACTTCAACCATGCTCTTGGCACTTTCCAAGACCTCAAGACAATCAGGGCTAAGATGAATTAGGTGTAAATTTTTACCAGCAGTTTTATACTTACTAGCAAGGCTATCAATTGCCATTAGCGCTGAATGATCAGCAACTTTTGATTGTTTAAAATCTATAATAACTTCGTCTGTGTCCTCGTTAATTTTAAATAAGTCGTTAAAGTTTTTAACGGAAGCAAAAAAAAGTGTCCCTTTTAATTCATAAACTTTCCAACCCCTATCATTTAGTGAGGAACTAACTTCAATAACCTTAGCGTGCTCCCAAGCAAAAAT
>NHFB01000003.1 GCA_002170285.1 Betaproteobacteria bacterium TMED100 | reverse complement strand
CCTGGACGATAACTGGTGCTGATATTGGTAGTGACACTCTTACTGGTTTCAAGAGAATTGAGTTTAATGATGGAGTATTAGCATTAGATATTGATGCTGGTGACACGGCTGGTCAAGCTTATAGGTTATATCAAGCTGCATTTGCCAGAACGCCTGACATGCCTGGAGTTTCCTATCATATGAATGATATGGAAGGTAATGGTTTAGCTTTAGAGAATGTTGCTAATAATTTTATTGCATCCCCTGAATTCAAGACTAAGTATGGAGATAGTCCTAGTGATGATGAGTTTATTGATTTGCTTTATCAAAATGTACTAGGACGCTCAGCTGATGACGATGGACTTGCATTTTACAAGAATCATTTTAATGAAGGGACAATGACTCGTGCAGCAGCATTAATAGGATTTGCAGAATCCCCAGAAAATATAAGTTTAGTTGCACCTCAAATAGAAGATGGTATATGGCTAGCTAGCTGANATNAATGATTTATTTATAATAAATCAAGCCATAGAAAATGCTAATCTCTTAAAAATCCAAATGAACTATTTTAAATTTTTTAGTCATGATCTTTTTCAAATAATTTTCTAATAGAAAAACCGTTTGCAAAAATTTCCAGAAAATCATAAGTAACTTCTCGACTAAAGGTATTACCTCTTTTTAAATAATCGTCCATGGTTTTCCTTGCATCATCAAATTTTTCATTTGAATACAGCCACTGTATTTTCGCCAAAGTTAGACGAGGAAGAAATTGCTCTTTACGATCCAACTCAATTTTTGAACATTCCTCAATAATAAAATCAAAGTGTTTGTGGGATTCATCATAGTTTTGCATCATTAAGTCCAACTCCAAGATATCATTCATAGTGGGAATTTTTAAAATTTTCCCTACCAACGAAGAGGCGGCAGATTGATCAACATAAACAAANCCTTTTTTGACAAGAATTGCTATTATTAAAATTAATGATCCTGACCAATGGTAAAAAAAATCCTGAAAAATTATAATACTTCCAATTTTTGTTTTGGGGAAAAATCTATACAAGATAAATTTAAATTCTTCATAATATTTTGGACTATCAATGTGCATTAAAGCAATAGTAGAATTTGGTGCTTGGCTGTCATGCAATTCACTTTTAATACTTACAACTATATTTGAGCGAATATAAGAATTTAAATAATGTTTAAAAACTTTTTCAAAATTTACCTTTTTGTTTTCTACTTTTATCAGATGTAACACATTAGCATTGGTTGCATAGGCATAGACGTGTGGTGCAAACCACCCGTCAAGATCACATTCAAAAGAATCGTAGGTGTAAAAAAAACAATTTGATGAATATTTTGGATTAACTGATAGACCTTGAGCAATACAATTGGTACTTCTTCCAAAAAAAGATCCAAACTCAACCACACAATCTGTTTCAAGCAGTGATATTTCTCTGGCCTGATTGAAAAGCATTTCTCTTTCAACCAACTCAATCATTCCTGGAATATTATTTGCTTCTTCAAAATTCATTTTAAGTATTTTTGCTCATTTGTATTTTAATAAACTACAAGACTTCAGTATTTGTTTTAGGCATGATAATTCTTTTACTAGCTTTATGCATTCTATCAACTGAAAAGCCGTTACCTAATAAGTCAAGGTAAGGACTAATTAGGGTTCTTAGAACAGANAAATTATGTTTTTCATTAAAAAAGTTAACTAAAATATTTTTTGCATCTATATGTTTTTTTCTTTCATATAACCATTGAATTTTNGCTAATGTAATAGTGTGCAAACTGCTTTCGTTTACTTTAGTTTTTAATCTTTTGCATTCATCATAAATTATGTCAAAAAACTGCANGCATTCGTTTGTATCCTGCATGNNNAAATCTAGTTCTATTAAATCTGCATCGTTAGGTGTTCTTATAATTTGACATATTATTGAAGATTCATTTGATTCATTAATAGCTAAACACTTTCTGTTAATTAAAAAACCTAAAGTCAACATTATTGATGCTGACCAATGGTTAAAAAACTCATCGTAAACAATAATGCAAGAAACTTTTGTTTTATTTAGGAATCGGAATAGTGTCGATTTTATATCCGAATATCTTTTGGAAATGTTTATGTGCATAAAAGCAATTGAACAATCGATAGGTGGTTTATGCCTTAACTTTTTACCTTTTATGACNATAATATCNTCAGAGTCNATATAAGATCTTAGATTGTTATTAAAAATTTTTTCAAAACATATCCATGAATTTGGCTTGTATTGAATTAAATCAAGCATATTTTGTTGTTTTGCAAGAGCTAATATTTTTTCGGCATATGATTCATTGACATCGTATTTAAATGAATCATATACGTATAGTTTGTTTGTTNAAGTCCGCTTTGTGTTTAATAACATTCCCTTAACAATACTTTTAGTTGNTTTCCCAAAAATGGGTCCAATTTCTACAAAAACATCCTTATGATTTAAATGGATATGTTTTGATTTTTCGAATAATAGTTTTTCTTGGATGGGGCCAATTTCACTTGTGATGGACTCATTAATTTTTTTTTGCATTTTTTATCAGGTTAAGATATTTATTGGACTTTATGTGATCAAGTCCTACTAAGATATATTTTTAGGTCGCTCAACTTCAAATTTACCAGTATCTGCAAGTTTAGGAAAATTATCATTACTATAGTCTTTTTCAAATAAATGTCTGATTGAAAATCCATTTCCCAGTAACTCCAAAAAAATANCAAGTAATTTTAATTGGAAAGGGTTTCCNTCTCTTATATATTTAACAATTGTTTTTCGGGACTCATTAAAATATCCTTTTGAATATTGCCACTGTATTTTAGCCAAAGTTATCTTCGGTAGAAAGGCCTCTGGCCTATCAAGTTTTATTTTTTTACAAGATGATATTGCTACATCAAAATAATCTTGTGATTGATTTTCATCTTGCATAATTTTATCTAAATCAATAATGTCATTTTTGCTAGGTATCTTTAAAACACGACAAACTAAAGATGATGCGGCAGACTGTTCAATAGAAATAATTTTTTTCTCGATGAGTATTGCAACGGGTAATATCAGTGTAGCTGACCATTGATAAAAAAAATCCTGAAAAATAATTACACTTCCAATTTTTGTTTTTGGAAAAAATTTGTTCAAAATAACTTTTAGTTCTTCATAATATTTTGGTGCATCAATATGCATAAATGCGATNGTTTTATTTGGTGGAACACTAACATTTAATTCACTTNTGATGTAATTAATTGTNTTGGAATCAATGTAGGGTCTTAAGTAATGAACAAAAACTCTTTCAAAATCTATTTTTTTATCCTCATGTTTAATTAATTTCTCTACATTTCCNGTCTTAGCAGCANCAAGAACATGTGGTGCAAACCAACCTTGTTCGTCACATTGAAATGAGTCATATGTATAAATTTTACAATTATCGAAATAATTGTCGTTTGCAACCAAACCTTGAGCTATGCAGTTCGTGCTTCTGCCAAAAAANGGTCCAAATTCAATAATGCAATCATTTTTTTCAAGAGGTATTGATTTTAGTGTTGAGTACAACATGCTTCTTTCAACAAGTTCTATCATTCCAGGAATATTATTGGCTTCCTCAAAATTCATACAATCACCTTTTGATTTACAGTCCGTTACTATTTTGATTCATTTTTAACTAAAAAAGTAATTTTATTTTTAGCATACTATCTGATAACTTTGAAACATTATTAAAACAGGTTTCGTGATTATTAACATTTGTCCAATTAAAAGTAAAGTAGTTGACATCCAATTAATGAATTTTAATCATTTAAATTTTAACAAGTAATTTTTATCAAAATATAATTTTTTTATTAAAAAATTTGAGTAACACACCAAGGTTTTTTTATGCGAATTTCACGATAGTTAGTTTTTAAAATTAAATTATTTTTTAATCATTAAACATAAATTTTTAAGACAATAGCTATCAATTAGTTGGTTGATTTTTGAGTTCTATGATTAATCGGTTTATTGGCATATGAAAGGTTGAGATTTGATTCTTATCTTTATTTAATTCAAAGAATTTTTGTAAATCTCTAATCATTTTTTTGTTGTTCTCCTCGGATAATACTAGTGCGGCATAGAAAAATCCTGAAACATCCTTTGCAAGTTGTAAAGGTTTGGCTTTTAAAAGAAGAATATCGGGTTCGATTGTTATTGCGGAGTTTTGAAAAATTTTTTTTGCTATGTCTACTAATTTAATTGGGTCTCTGGCTCTGGGATCACCAAGTTCAATAGACCCGTAGTTNGCAAACTGCTTTTGTGCCCAGCCATAAATAATATTATGTACGATTTCATATTCTGTTGAAAGATTATGATCACCATCGATTATCGCTCCAAAAATACCTTTTGGTTTTAAAATTCTTTTAACTTCTCTGAGAACAGGTTCTAAAGGATCCATCAAGGTTAGTGCCCAGTGGCATAAAATTACGTCATAGCTTTTTTTGGAAAACACACNTAGATTTTGAGCCGTTGAATTTTTTAATTCAATTTTTTTATTTCTTAGCCTATTAGTTGCAAGGGCTAACTCATCTTCACTCATGTCTACACCTGTTAGAGAAATTCTCTGACCATACAATTCATCACAAATTTCAAGTAGGGCTCCACTGCCACATGCCAAATCAAGAACACTGTAATGAATTTTGGGTTGGATGAGTTCTGCTAGCCATTGATAACTTGATCTTCCAGCGTTATTTTTGAAGTTTTGCGCACAGTTTTCTGTAAAACCAGGATTATTTTTATGTATAGAAAGAATGTGTTCACGCAAATTTGAGTGTTTTGAGCCGTGTCCTAACATTAAATTTTCTATCCATCTTGTATCCATTATCATATTTTACCTTTTTGTTTTACCAAAAAAAATTAACATTACTGTTTGCGAAAACTTCCATTCATCAACTTTTTGACAATCATTCAAGTAATCACCTGTGAGAGGATTATTCATCATTTCTTTAAGAGAGACATTGTCGTCAAAAACGCACCGTTGGAGATAGCCTTCAATAACTTTGGAGCTTAAATTTTTTCCTCCATTAGTATAATTAAGATATTTGTAACTAAAATCAACATTCAAAATTTCAAGTGTACTGATAATATCCTCAGCACTTATATAAGGAAAATTTTCTTCTTTTTTAAAAGCTTTATTGAACAATTTATAAAATTTTACGTAATGTCCATCACTACATCCATGAGCAATAAAAGCATTACCCTTGAGGCAACTTAAAAGTTTAATGATTGCTACTCTTAACTCACATCTTGGAATAGCATATAGGGCATGGACTGCCCATAAAAGGTCAAAAAATTTCTTTTCTGAATTGAAGTCTTGAATTTGTATTTTGTATTTATTTTTAACTTCAAAAGGATACTTTAATATTTTTGCTGTCTCTTCGATCGAAAAGGAGGATGGGTCAAGTAATGAGTAATCAATTTTTTTTATTTCGTTCAAATTTATTTTTGGATGTTTTAAAAGAGCCGTTGGAAATTTTCCAGAACCACATGCAATGTCAAGAAGTTGTGTTCTTGTATTGCTATTATTTTCAAATTGAGTTAGCCATGATTTCCAATCATGAGCATTAGCAAGGTATTCATAATCTACTGAAGCTAATGAATAAAAATCTTCCATTTCTTGCCGAGAACCTTCACTCCAGTGCTCACAACTTCTATCGTAAGTGTTTTTCATTTGAAGCCTTTTATTGGCCAACAGACCGGATTAAGTTGGCTTGCTGCAACTTCGCCTGGCATAGTATTGGGTATAAATTTTTTCCAATCACCAGATACCATGGTCGGATTTTTTACAACTTTAGCACCATCGGCATAATATGTATTTGCTAAAACTATTCTATCGTTAGATGTATTGTTGGAACCTGCAGAATGAAAACACAAATTGTGATGAAAACTTATCTCACCAATATCAAATGAACCAGACTCAGTTTGTATTTTTTTGTCTTTAAAAATCTTAATGATATTTTTGTCGTAGCTATTGTTAAATTTATTAAACTCAATATTCTCAACAAGTTTGTATGCATCAATGGGTTTTGCGAATGTTAAAGGGCCCATGGATTCAGGAATAGCGTGTGCGGGAATCCATGCTGTAACAACATCTTGGGTTGCCAATGGAAAATGATGTGTATCATGATGCCAAGGTGTGCGTCCACAGCCAGGGCGTTTTATTAAAATATTGTCGTGGTATAGACGCACACTTAGGACTCCAAGCAATTCGGAGATTAATTTTGCGATTCTTGGGCTTAACACGAATTGCTTAATTAATTCATTGTTCAACCAAGTCATGTCTAAACTTAAAAATCTAGAATCTTTCATTTGTCTTTTGCTGAATCCTTTAATAATAATCCTAGATAGTTCCCTGTTAAGAGTAAAAATAGCATTTTCTGTAAACATATTTTTAATCTTTATGAAACCATTTTCTTGAAAAAATTTTTTTTGTTTCAGATTTAATTTATAAGTTGTATTGAGTTCGTTTTTTAGTTCATATAACGAAAGTATTTTGTTACTTTTGAAATCTCTAACGGACTTAGTGTCATTTATAGTTTTTGTGTCTTTTTCAGCTAATGTGACATACCAATCCCACCAAGCTTGATTGTCAAGTTCCCATGGTTGATTTACATCAATTTCTGTAGCATTTTTCCCTTTTAATTTTGAAGAGGGAGTACTAAATGATTTATTCAATGAAGTTCCTATATTTAAAAATAAAGTTAAATCTCTAATTTTGCTTGTACGATCCAGTCAAACTTAAAATGTTGAACCAAGTTAACGAACTAGTGAAACTAAAAGTACTAAGACATACTAACAAGAGCATTAGTTCTGTTAGCCCACTGCCTGTGTCAATCATTAAGCCCATAATAATTGGTGACAAAGCAGATGAAAAAACACTTAACGCCCATATTAAAGACTTAATCTCTCCAAGCCATTTAGTTCCATATCGCTCTGCAAGTAATGAATTTACCATTGGTTGAAGCATTCCGCCTGCAAGACCAAAAAAAATAAAAAAAAGAGCAAGCGAAATTTTTTCATTTCCGAACCATAAAAGAAAACATGCAAATAACATTGGTAATTGGGTTACGGATGCAATTTTATGAGCTGAATATTTATCTACCAATAATCCTGAAAAAAAAGCGCCACTTATTGAAGCAATAGCATACCAAACATAATTTGTTGACCAAAACCAAAGCGGTATATTTTTTAATTCACTAAGATGTATCTGGTGAAAAAAAATTCCTGTAATTGTAAAACCTGGTACTACCATTAACCAAATTATAACCAACCAAAAAGCCAAATCTTTAATAGCATCTTTCCTTCGAAGCATTAAAGTGGAATTATTCTCATTACTGTACTCAACTTCTTTTTCGACAGAATTCCCAGTATTTTTTTTGCTAAGGGTTGTGATAAAAGGGCCAAGTGTTATGAACGCAAAAATGGGTAGTGCTATCCAAATAGTTCTCCAATCCAGATAGCCTATAGTAATTATCACAATTAATGGTAGTGTAGCCTCAGCTATGTTCATTCCAAAACCACAAACAGCAAGTGCTTTTCCTCTCATTAATTTGTATCTTCTTGTAACAGCTGTGGTGTATACGTGGTACATCATTCCCTGTCCGGATAAACGCAAGAGAAATAGCCCTAAAATTAACATCCAGACTGAATTTATGGTTGAAAAAAAGAACGCGGATAAACAGACTGAAATTAGAGTAATTTTTGAGAGTTTTGAAACAGTATGAGTGTCAGCGAGTTTACCAACCCATAACAAAGTTGCAGCACTAACTGTAGTCGCTATTGCGTAATAAGCACCAAACTCCCCGTGAGATAATTGAAGCTCATTTCTAATTTCTGAACTAAAAAGTGAAATAAAAAAAGTCTGCCCAAAAGATGACCATAAAGACATTAATAGACCGTAGAGCAAAAATCTCCATTCAAATTTGACCAGATTAAAAAATTTTGAATTAATCATGCGTCAAATCTAAAAAAAAATTTTTATATCCAGAATTCATTAAGATCAAATTTTTGTTTGGTAAAAAAAAGTACGATTATAAAAACAGGTAAAAGAATCCAAAAGACCCACTTTGTTTTTTTTATTAACAAATAAGTAGAAAGAAAAAAAATTTTACAATAATATTTCAATAATCTTCCATTGGAGTTGATTTTTTTTTGATTTAAAAATCTTATCAAGACTCTGCTATCAGTAAATTTTAAAATTAACATCCCTAAAGTTGCGAAAGTAAGCAGGAATAAAAAATAAAAAACGAATAAAAAAAATGATAAGAATAAAAGATCAATTAAAAAAATGCTGAGATCAAAATTTTCTTGATTAAAAAACCAGAAAATTACCGCTGAAACTATCAACACCAGCAAGAACCCTGTGACCAAAATTCCCAAAAAAAATATTAGAGGTAAAGCAAATAAGGTAATGGTTATCAGCAAAAACCAGTAGGCTATTTCCGGCATTTTTAAGTGTAAGTAAAAGGGTTATAGATTGTATTAGTCAATGACAGAAGAAATAGATGATGCAACGTAGTCGATGTTGTTTTCATTAATGGCGGCAATGCATATTCTTCCAGAATTCACGATATAAATTCCAAAGTCATTTCGAAGTTTTGTTACTTCTATTTCGTTGAGACCGGAAAAACTAAACATACCATTTTGAGATGTGATGAAAGAAAAATCCCTTGATTTGTTATTATCTTTTAACAATTCTACAAGAGCAACTCTTGTAGCTTTAATTCTATTTCTCATTGTATTCAGTTCCTCNTTCCATTGAATTCTGGCGTTTTTATCGGTGAGAACCTCTGTAACCAAATATTGTCCATAGGTTGGAGGGTTTGAGTAGTTTGAACGCACTATTTTTTTTAAGTGACTTAAAACTTTNTCTGATTCTGAGTTTGAATTTGTAGCAATTGACAAGGCTCCTACTCTTTCTCCGTATAAAGATAATGATTTTGAAAANGAACTTGCAACAAATGTGGGACGAATTCTTGAAACAAATCTTCTGATGATTTCTGCATCTTCNTCTATTCCGTCTTTAAACCCTTGGTAGGCAATATCTAAAAAAGGAATATGATTTTTTTCTTCNATAACAGACAAAACCTCATTCCATTGAGAATTTTTTAAATCAAGACCAGTGGGGTTATGACAACAGGCATGCAAGATAATTGTGGATTGCTCAGGAAGAGTTATTAATTTNTCTAAAAACTCAGTATGTTTAATCTTTTTCTTTGAGTTATCGTAGTAAGGATAGGTTACAACTTTTAGTCCAACGCTTTCGAATATACTGCGATGATTTTCCCAACTGGGGTCACTAATGGCTATTGTTGAGTTTGGTGAGAAAGTTTTCAGCATTTCAGCACCAACTCGAAGAGCTCCGGTTCCGCCAAGGCTTTGGACAGTAACCAGTGTATTTTCCGAGAGTATTGAGTTAGTGTCGCCAAAAAGTAGTTTTTTTACCTCTTGGCAGTAATCAGGTGATCCATCGATTGGAAGATACCCACCNGTTGAAAGGATTGTTTTTTGAATTACATTTTTAATGCAACTTAGAGTTGGTAATTTACCCTCTGAGTTAAGGTAAATTCCCACACCAAGGTTAATTTTTTTTAATCTTTTGTCAGTTCTGTAAGCCTCAGTCAAGCCAATAATTGGATCTTGTGGCAATAAATCTAAATTTGAAAAAGAGGAAGTGATCATTTAAATGTCAAGGGAAAACCCTAATTTGCGCTGGGATTAGTTTATAAAGGGTGGATATTTACTTTCTAAAAGAAGAAAATGGTTAATTAATTATTAATTAGTTAATGGTACCAAGTTCATTAAACAAAAACTCTCATGTTGAATAACTAATTTTGTTTTTTCAAACGATTAGTTAACNTCAATGTGGATGATTTGNATTTTTTGGACTTTNATTCAAATTTAATCCATTTCTCAATAAACTCATTATAGACCTTATCATGTATAAAAATGAAGTCGTTGAGGTGAAATATAAACCTACCTTTACCCTTGATGCACCATTTCAACCAGCTGGAGATCAACCCTCTGCCATTGAATCAATCATTGATAATCTAAATTCTGGCCTGTCATATCAAACCTTATTGGGCGTAACTGGTTCTGGTAAAACTTTTACTATGGCCAGTGTAATAGCCAAATTAGGAAGACCAGCAATTATTCTTGCTCCAAATAAGACNTTAGCAGCGCAACTTTATTCTGAAATGAGAGATTTNTTTCCTAAAAATGCTGTTGAATACTTTGTCTCCTATTACGATTACTATCAACCTGAGGCTTATCTTCCACAAAGAGATCTTTTTATAGAGAAAGATTCTGCTATAAATGAGCATATTGAACAAATGAGGTTATCAGCCACTAAATCCTTGATGGAGAGGCGTGATGCAATTATTGTTGCCTCCGTGTCTTGCATATACGGCATTGGGAATCCNAGCAGTTATCATGCNATGATTTTGGCCGTACGGATGGGTGATAGACTTTCTCAAAGAGAAGTAATTTCCAGATTAGTTTTGATGCAATATAAAAGAAATGATGNAGAGTTTGCTCGAGGTTGCTTTAGGGTTCGTGGCGATACACTTGATGTATTTCCTGCAGAGAATTCAGAAATTGCAATTAGGATAGAGTTATTTGACGATCTGATTGAGTCCATAAAAGTATTTGATCCCCTAACAGGAAAAATTATCCAAAATCTTAACAGAGCTGTAGTTTATCCTAGCTCTCACTATGTGACACCTAGAGAAAAAGTTCTTAAAGCTATAGAAACAATAAAAGAAGAGCTAAAAGATAGAGTTGCTGATTTTTTGTCCACTGGTAAATTACTTGAAGCTCAAAGGATTGAACAGCGAACGAGGTTTGATTTGGAAATGCTTTATGAGTTAGGTTTTTGTAAAGGCATTGAAAATTACAGTCGTCATTTTTCTGGCGCTAAGGCTGGTCAACCACCNCCAACATTAATGGACTATCTTCCTGATGATGCTCTTGTTTTCATTGATGAAAGTCATGTNACAGTCAGTCAAATAGGTGGAATGTATAAAGGTGACAGAGCTAGAAAAGAAAACCTTGTAGAATACGGGTTTAGATTACCATCAGCTTTAGACAATCGCCCACTCAGATACGATGAATTTGAGCCAAAAATGCGGCAAGCTGTTTTCGTTTCTGCGACACCATCAGATTATGAGTTTGAAAAGTCTGGTAAGGCAATTACTGAACAAGTTGTTAGGCCAACAGGAGTTTTAGACCCAGTAATTTTAGTAAGACCTGCTAGCTCTCAGGTAGACGATCTTCTTTCTGAAATCAAACAGAGAGTTAAAAATCGAAGTAGAGTATTAGTTACGACACTTACAAAAAAAATGGCTGAAGATCTTAGTGATTATTTTTCTGAACAGGGAATTAAAGTCCGGTATTTGCACTCTGACATAGATACTGTTGAGAGAGTTGAAATAATTCGTGATTTAAGATTAGGAGTATTCGACGTTTTGATTGGCATAAACCTTTTGAGAGAGGGTCTGGACATACCAGAAGTTTCACTTGTTGCGATCTTNGATGCAGATAAAGAAGGGTTTTTGAGATCTCAAAGAAGCTTAATCCAAACCATTGGTAGAGCTGCCCGCAATATTGANGGAATTGCAATTTTATACGCCGATAAAGAGACTCGATCAATGAAACTTGCTATACAAGAGACNAAGCGTAGAAGAGAAAAGCAAGAAATTTTTAATTTAAATAACGGGGTTATTCCCAAAATGATNTCAAAGAACGTAAAGGAACTCATAGATGGAAATATGCCAGCTCAAACAAACTACAATGAAGAATTAGTTGATGATCTCAATGAACCTTCAGTCAGTGTTAAATTAGATGAAAAATCAACTTCAAAAGAACTTGTCAGGCTCGAGAAAAGAATGCTCGAGTATGCAAGAAATCTAGAGTTTGAGAAAGCCGCAAAAACTAGGGATGAGTTGAACAAATTTAAAGAAAAAATTTTTCAAGCCTCCCCTAAAAATTATGTTTCGGTAAAAAATTAATTACTTGTCATTAACATAGGAAACGTCTCACTATGAAGTATGTGTTGAATAAAAAAAATGAATTTTTCTTTGATTCTAATCAACTGAAAACCAGCGTACTTTTTGTCTGCATGGGGAATATTTGTAGGTCACCAACGGCTGAAGTAGTTTTTAAATCTCTGGTTGAAAAGATTGACTTGAGTGATAATTTAATAGCTGACTCAGCGGGTACTCATTCTTTTCATGACGGGGAAAGTATTGATGAGAGAGCAAAGAAAATCGCTTTGAAGAGAGGCTTTGATTTATCAAGGCATCAGGCAAGATCAGTAAAGCTTTCAGATTTTGAAGATTTCGATTTAATTTTAGCAATGGATTGGGATAATCTTGCATTGCTTCAAAGAATGGCACCAAGGGGAACTGGTCACAAACTTCATTTGTTAATGAGATATGCCACAAATACAGAGGCGGCTATCGTTCCTGATCCATATGACGGCTCCATAAAAGGGTTTGATATTGCCCTAAATTACATCGAGGATGCTTGCGAAGGTCTAGTAGAAACTATTTGTAGAAAAGCATCAATAAATGCTGCTGCCTGAGTAAAAAATTGATAAAAAAAGAGAAACCCCTGAAAAATTAGGTAATTGAAACTCTGTTAATTTAATTTAGTCATAAAACCTAGTATAATACTCAAGTATAACTTTTATTAAATAAGGGGAAAGTTATGAGGCTCACTACCAAAGGTAGATTTGCTGTAACAGCTATGATTGATCTTGCATTAAGAGAAGAAAAAGGTCCTGTCGCCTTAGCCAGAATTAGTGACAGGCAAAGCATTTCTTTATCCTATCTTGAACAACTTTTTGGCAGACTTAGAAGACACGAATTAGTAAATTCTTGCAGAGGTCCAGGTGGTGGATATCGACTTGGAAGAGAATCATCAGAAATAACCGTTGCAGACATCATCTACGCTGTTGATGAACCTCTCGATGCCACACAATGTGGTGGAAAACAGAATTGTAAAGATGACCAAGTATGTATGACTCACGAGCTTTGGGCTGCTTTGAGCAGACATATGGTTGATTTTTTAGACTCCGTAAGCCTATATGATCTGGTAATGGAGCAAAAAAGAAAAGTTGCAAAAGAATTGGTCCCACAAGCTCCAAATTCACTAAATGTCGTTTTTAAAGATTGAGATATATTTGATATGGAAAACAAACCTGTTTATTTAGATTATTCTGCTACAACCCCTATTGATCCTAGAGTTGTTGAGGCAATGATGCCTTACCTTACTGATAGCTTTGGCAACCCTGCTTCAAGAAGTCACAGCTTCGGCTGGTCAGCTGAACAAGCTGTTGAATCATCGAGGAAATTTGTTTCGGAATTGGTTGGATGTGATTCAAAAGAACTAGTCTGGACATCCGGAGCTACCGAATCAATCAACTTGGCGTTGAAGGGGGCAGCTTCTTTTTATAAGGACAAAGGTAAGCACATAATCACCGTAAAAACTGAACACAAGGCTACACTAGATGCTTGTAGAGAACTGGAACGAGAAGGTTTTGAAGTTACATATCTTGATGTAATGGAAAATGGATTAATAGATATTGACACTTTCAAAAGTAGTTTAAGGCAAGACACCATTTTAGTTTCCGTAATGTATGTCAACAACGAAATTGGGGTGATTCAGGATATCAAGACTATTGGTGAAATATGCAGAGAAAAGAAGATAGTTTTTCACGTTGACAGTGCTCAAGCTACAGGCAAGGTATTTATTGATTTGAAAACCCTAAAAGTTGATCTTATGTCTTTTTCAGCGCATAAAACTTATGGTCCCAAAGGGGTAGGTGCCTTATTCGTTCGCCGTAAACCAAGAGTTAGATTGCATGCTCAAATCCACGGTGGAGGGCATGAGAGGGGAATGAGATCCGGTACCCTTCCTACTCATCAAATTGTTGGCATGGGTAAGGCATTCGAACTTGCATCTATTGAGTCCACCTCAGAGAACAAAAGAATAAGACTGTTAAGAAATATGTTATGGGAAGGTTTAAGCAAAATTGAAGAAGTTTACCTTAATGGTGATATCGACAAAAGAGTCCCGCACAATCTAAACGTAAGTTTTAACTTTGTAGAAGGCGAAAGTCTTTTGATGGCTATTAAAGATATTGCTGTTTCCTCAGGCTCCGCTTGCACTAGCGCAAGTTTAGAACCTTCTTACGTTTTAAGAGCACTTGGAAGAAATGATGAACTTGCCCATTCATCCATTAGGTTCTCAATTGGACGATATACTACTGAAGAACATGTTAAATTTACAATAGATTTACTAAAAGAACAGGTTGCTAGGTTAAGAGAAATGTCACCTTTGTGGGAAATGTACAAAGATGGTATAGATCTTGATAGTATTCAGTGGGCTGCTCATTAAGGAAATGATTAATTTTACATTTTAAAGGGGAGAATAAATTATGGCCTACAGTGATAAAGTAATTGATCATTACGAAAACCCTCGTAATGTAGGTTCAATGGATAAAGATGCTGCTGACGTAGGTACTGGTATGGTTGGAGCTCCAGCTTGTGGTGACGTTATGAAGTTGCAAATCAAAGTTAACAAAAAAGGTGTTATTGAAGACGCAAGATTTAAAACCTATGGGTGNGGCTCAGCTATAGCATCATCCTCTCTTGTTACAGAATGGGTGAAGGGAAAATCTTTGGATGAGGCTGTCAAGATCCAAAATACTCACATTGCAACTGAACTAGCTTTACCGCCAGTNAAGATACATTGTTCGATTTTGGCGGAAGATGCAATAAAAGCTGCTATCGAAGACTACCGAAAAAAACTGGGTTAACATATTTAGTATATGAGCGTACTTCTCACAGAGCGTGCCGCGATTCATGTAATGAAAACAATTGAACGTCGCGGTAAAGGTCTTGGAATTAAAGTAGGAGTTAAAACTGCTGGCTGTTCTGGTCTTGCTTACAAATTAGAGTTTGTTGATGAAAACAAGAAAGAAGATTTATCTTTCAAAAGTTTTGGAGTTAGCGTTTTCGTTGATCCTAAAAGCCTTCCTTATGTTGATGGGACTGAGTTGGATTTTGTTAAAGAAGGTTTGAACGAAGGATTTAAATTCATTAACCCAAATGTCAAAGGCGAGTGTGGATGTGGTGAGTCCTTTCAGGTGTGATTAATAGTTTTGAAGATAATTCTTTCAACGACTACTTTTCTCTTTTTGGGGAACAAAAAAACTTTAACTTAAATCTCTCTGTTGTTGAAAAAAAAAGAAAAGAATTACTTCAGGCTGTGCATCCTGACAGATTTTCTGGTGGTTCCGACAGAGAACGAAAACTGGCTCTTCAGTGGACAACAAAAATCAATGAAGCTTTTAATGTTTTAAAAGATCCAGTACAAAGGGCAATTTATTTGTGCAAAGTAAAAGGCAGGGTTCTTGACATTGAAAAATCTAAAACCTTTTCAATTGAGTTTTTAGAAGAACAAATGGAAATGAGAGAAAATTTAGCTAAAATTGCGAAAGTTTTTCATGATGATAAATTTAATCCGGCTTTGGTTGATGAAGTAGAATCGCGTGCTTCATCTATGTTATCTAAATCTGTTCAAGTTATGACAGAACTTTTTTCAAAAAATTTTTCTGAGGATGATGAAGTTCTAATAAAAATTGAAGCACAGGTAAATATTTGCTTGTTTGCTCAAAAATTCATCCTCGAATGTTTTGAAGTTAGAAGGAAGTTTGTCTAATGTCTTTGATGCAAATTTCAGATCCTGATGAAGTAAATATCGTAGAAAAATCAAAATGTGTTGTAGGTATTGATTTAGGAACTACTAATTCATTGATTGCGTCAGTTGTTAAAGGAAATGTAATTTTTTTTCCAGATGAAGGTGGAAGTTTCCTTGTACCATCTATTGTTAACTACGTGGAAGAAAATTCCTACAAAGTTGGATTTTCTGCGCAAGCTTGTGATGTTTCTTCAGCAGGCACTTCAATTTCATCTGTTAAACGTTTAATGGGCAGAGGGTTAAATGACATAAACTCTAATGATTTTCCATTCCATTTGTCAAAAAACACAGAAAACGACACAAATGAACTTTTAATTCATACAAACTTTGGAAACATATCACCAATTAAAGTTTCCTCAGATATACTTACACACCTTAGAAAAAAGGCTGAAAAATTTTTTAANCGACCCATTGATGGTGCAGTNATCACTGTACCTGCATATTTTGANGACGGACAAAGGCAAGCCACTAAAGATGCTGCACGAATAGCTGGTATAAAGGTTTTAAGGCTCATTAACGAACCCACTGCAGCTGCTCTAGCATATGGTCTTGATTCTGAAAGAAAAGGTATTTATGTTATTTTTGACATGGGTGGAGGGACTTTTGATGTATCTGTATTGCGCTTGAGTGACGGTGTTTTCGAAGTTCTTTCAACTGGTGGTGACTCTTCATTAGGTGGGGACGATTTTGATCAATTAATTGTTAAGTATTGGCTTAATGAGAAAAAAATTATCTACGAGAAGCTTGAAGATAATGAACTTCAGTCACTTTTAAAGTTAGCCAGAAAAGTCAAGGAAGATTTAAATAATTTTTCTGATGATAATAAAAAAATTACAAGTCTTTGGTCTGACAAATCTAATAAAGAATTTAGTTTCTCTCTTAATGGAAAGATTTTTAAGAAAGTAACCTCACAACTCGTTAACAAAGCTATTGATGCATGCAAAAAAACTCTTTTGGACTCAAATATTAATTACGATATGATTAACGATATAGTTTTAGTAGGGGGTTCTACAAGACTAAAAATTATTCGTGATGCGGTCAATATTCTTTTTAATCGCGAACCAAAATGCGAAATGAATCCTGATGAGGTGGTGGCGGTTGGTGCCGCTTATCAAGCTGAGATGTTATCAGGTAATAAAAATAAAAAAAATGATTGGCTTTTATTAGATGTGTTACCTCTTAGTTTGGGGATAGAAACAATGGGAGGATTGGTTGAGAAGATTATTGACAGAAATTCTTCTATACCTGTTGCTAAGGCCCAAGAATTTACAACTTTTAAAGATGGTCAAACATCAATGTCAATACATATTTTGCAGGGAGAAAGAGATCTTGTTTCTGATTGTAGAAGCTTGGCTAAGTTTGAAATAAATGGTATCCCANCAAGAGTTGCTGGTTCAGCTCGCGTTGAAGTAACTTTTCAGGTAGATGCTGATGGCCTCTTAAGTGTGACTGCNGTTGAAAAAAGCTCAGGAGTAAAGTCTTCAATTAATGTTAAACCATCATATGGTCTCAGTGACAATGAAGTTACCAAGATGATTAAAGATGGTATTGAGAATGCATATCAAGATAAAGACTTAAGGGCTTTGAATGAAGCAAAAGTTGAGCTTAACAGAAATATTTATGCAGTTGAAGAAGCATTGAACATTGATGCTGATTTGTTAACAACCGAGGAGTATGAAAAAATAAAATCTGTCATGTTAGAGGCTAAAGATTTAGTCGGTACATCTAGTAATAATAAGCAATTGATAGAGGATATTAATCAAAAACTTAATCAATGTTCTGATCCTTTAGTGGAAAAAAGAATGAATAAAGCGATAGGAAGTGCGATAGTTGGGAAATCTATAGATTCCGTTGATAAAAAAACCTCATTAAAAAAATTAAATAACTNATTAATCGTGCCTAAAATAACTGTTTTTGCTCATCCAGAACTTTGCCCGTCAGGTAAAGTTTTTGAAGCAACCGAAGGAACAAATCTTTGTAAAATATTGCTTAAAAACAATATTGACATTGAACATGCATGTGAAATGTCAAGAGCTTGCACAACTTGTCACGTTATTCTAAAAAAAGGATTTGAAAGTNTTCCAGAGGCTGAAGAGGATGAAGATGATTTGCTAGACCGAGCGTGGGGTTTGCAACCTAATTCAAGGCTTTCATGTCAAGTANTAGTTGGCANAAATGATTTGGAAGTTGAAATTCCTTTATATACAATAAATCATGCAAGGGAATAAACTGTTTTGTCATGTAAAAAATATGAATTTTAATTTTAAAAACTTGTTACTTTTCTATGCAATTTTTAACTTCTGTCAATTTTCTTTTGCCAGTGAAATTCCTGCTGAAAGACTCAGCAAAGTAAGAGACATAGCGAGTCAAGCAATAGAGAATAAAGATTTTGAAAGTGCTTTGTCAGCATACAACGAACTTTCTGTTCAATTTTCTGGGAATATTTCCATTGCCAATGACATGGCAGTAATTCTTGCCGGAATGGGTAAATTAGATGATGCTAGGTTGATACTTGAAAACGCGATTATCAATAACAAAAGTACAGGATCTGCTTTTTTGAATCTTAGAGAGATTTTAGCCCGTCAGGCATCTATTTCTTACACTAAAGCATTGAAGCGTAAATCACCACCGGAGATTTTAGTTCTTCGCTCCCCAGGATTAGATACCGCTCGCACTGTCAAGGACCAATCCAAAAAATCACAGGAAACAAAACTATCTAAACTTGATGATTTCTCTAATAACAACAGATTGCCTTTATTGGGTTCAGAGGTTCCAACTGTTGTTTTGGAAAATGAGGATGAAATAATTAAACAGCTTATTTTATCTTGGGCTAACTCTTGGTCAAAAAAGGATTTTGAAAGTTATATTGAGTTTTATAGTCCAAAATTCAAAACAAAGAAATTTAAGACAAAAAAATCTTGGGCAAAATTCAGAAAGCCAAGGGTTAAAAAGAAAGGCGCAATACAGGTTAAAATTCAAAATCAAAAAATCAAACTAATTTCTGNGGTATTAGCAGAAGTTAAATTTACCCAGAAATACAAATCAGCCAATTTGAGACTGTCAACCTCAAAAAAAATTAGGTTAGAAAAAAGCGAGGATGGCTGGAAAATAATATCTGAAGGAACTTGATAAATTAAGAGCAAATTACCAAATCCATTGGAATGTCGTACTTATCTGGCTCTAAACTCTCAGTTTTGCAGGACTCATAACTTATTCCAATTTTCATGGCATGTGGATGGTTAATAAGTGTCCGGTCATAATAACCACCTCCATATCCTAATCTATAATTCTTAGAGTCGAAACCCACGCAGGGTATGATTATTATCAAGGGTTTAACCTCCCTTGAAGATTCTGGTGGAACAGGCAAGCTGAAAATGCCTTTTTCTAATTTTGTTTTAGTATCCCAGTTCAAGAATTTCATGGGAGTATTTTTTTCGGTAATTACAGGTAAAGCTGCTTGCCCTTTTTGTTTGTTGAGCCATTTTGAAACTATCTTCACTGGATCATATTCGTTCCTTATAGGCCAGTAAAAGCTTACTGGACCTTTAAAATTAAAAAGTAAAGTTTCCAAAGCGTATGATATTTTAGTGTCAGCATCTAATTTTGCAGATGGTTCCATGGAATCTCTAATATTTAAAAATTTTTTTCGTAGGATTTTTTTTCTGTTATTTGCACCAGTTTTTATCATTTGATGTAAAAATTTCTCTATAAATTTATCTCTTTACAAATTTTATGCTAAATTTTTAATAACAAACAACAAATTTATAAAATTTGAAAAGGTNTTGATATTGTTAACTTATAAATTTTTATTGATAAAATTAANCNCTACTGTANTAATTATTTTTCCTACTCTGTCATTTTCAGTCACTGTAAACGATGAACTTCGTTTTGCCACTCAAATGTTATCTAGTGGTAGCATGATTAGTCTAGAGAGTGCCGAAAATTCTGCCTTAATGGCTACTGTTGGAGAGCCTAAAGCATCACTAGGCCATTGGTTGAGAGCACAATCTTTATATGGATTGGCTGGGGTTGGGTATGATTTTGATAAAAAAGACAGGCCATTTCTTGAAGAGGCAAAAGTAAGAATGATACCTTTGCCTAATAATTTACTACCAGGAAATATTTTTACTTTTCCAACAGCAAATTCTAACTCTCAGTATGTACTTCTCATGGAAACAAGTGCCTTTAGACTTTTTGTTTACAAGATTGATGAATTCGGTAATCTTTCGTATGAGAATAGTTTTTACTCTTCTATTGGTCTTTCAGGGGATAATAAAACTAAAGAAGGAGATAAAAAAACACCAATTGGTGTTTACAGATTCATAAAAGAAATCTCTAATCCACGCGCCGATGGATTTCTGGGCGACATTGCAATGACACTAGATTATCCAAATGCTCAAGATAAACGAGATGGCAGAACAGGCTATGGAATTTGGATTCATGGTGTTCCTAAAAATACTTATGTAAGATCTCCAAAAGCGTCTGATGGATGCTTGGCACTATCTAATAAAGATATAGAATTATTAAAACAATACATAACTTATAAAAAAACACATATATTAATTGTTTCAAAAGTTTCTTGGCTTGATCCTTATACTTGGAAAAATAATAGTAAATTAATACAGAATTTATTTACTTCAACCTCTCAAGTAGCAGGAAACAATAAAAATAAAGTTGTAGCTTATTATAGAGTTTCAAAGGATCGACCCTCTGTCGCTCTTATTAAAAGAGGAGAAATTTTTTATAGAGATTATTGGGATGAAACAAATAAAGGATTAAAAAAATTATTAAGTGAAAGGCTTAATTAAAAAATGGAAATTGATGAACAAAAAAAACTTTATGATTTACTGATTGAGTTGATGGATAGAGTAAAAAAACTCAGGGGGTATCTTTGACTTTGAACATAAAACATTAAGATTAAATCAAGTTAATAAACTTTTGGAGGATCCTAAAGTATGGAATAATCCAAAGCAAGCTCAGTCACTTGGTAAGGAAAAAAAATCTTTAGAAGGTGTTGTGCATAAAATTAATAAATTTGAGCAAGTACTAGAAGATTCCAAAGAGCTTTATGAATTAGCAAAAGATGAATCTGATATCGTTACATTGAAGGCAATTTGTAATGATGTTGAAAAAACCGGTAAAAATATCGCAGTTTTAGAGTTTAGAAAAATGTTTTCTAATCCCTCGGATCCACTCAATTGTTTTATTGATATACAATCTGGTGCAGGTGGCACTGAAGCTTGTGATTGGGCAGCAATGCTTCAACGTCAATATCTAAGGTATGCAGAACGTAAGGGTTTTGGAATAGAATTGCTAGAGGAGTCTGAAGGTGATGTTGTTGGTATCAAATCCTCCACAATTAAACTCAAAGGTGAATATGCTTATGGTTACTTACGAACTGAAACTGGTGTCCATCGATTGGTAAGAAAATCACCGTTTGATTCATCTGGAGGAAGACACACATCTTTTGCGTCGGTCTTTGTTTACCCAGAAGTNGATGAAACTATTGAAATTGAAATCAATCCTTCAGACGTCAGAACTGATACATACAGAGCTTCTGGAGCAGGTGGACAACATATTAATAAAACAGACTCAGCTGTAAGGTTAACTCATAATCCAACTGGAATAGTTGTGCAGTGTCAAAACGATAGATCTCAACACAGAAACAAAGATGAAGCATGGAAAATGCTTCGTTCTAGGTTATTTGAATTTGAGCTCAGAAAAAGACATGCAGAGCAACAAAAAATGGAAGATGCAAAAACAGATGTTGGTTGGGGACATCAAATTCGCAGTTATGTTCTGGATCAATCCAGAGTCAAAGATCTTCGTACCCAAATCGAAACNGGAAATACTCAAAAAATTTTAGATGGTGATCTAGATTTTTTTATTGAGGAAAGTTTAAAACAGGGTGTATAGGAATACTACTACGAAAGTTAGATAAATGAACGAACAAGTCAAAGATGATTCTAGTGAGAATAATATCATTAGAGAAAGAAGAAAAAAATTAAATCAATTAAGAGAAACCACATTAGCATACCCTAACAAGCTTTCTCCAAAAAATAGGGCTAAGTTTTTACATCAAGAATACTCCTNTAAGGATAAAGTTTTTTTTGAGAGTGAATTAGTGAAAGTTTCCATAGCAGGTCGTATTATGTTGAAGAGACTACAAGGAAAAACTAGTTTTTTTACTATTCAAGATTCTACTGACAGGATACAACTGTATATAAATGATCAGAGTTTAGGAATTGAGGCTCATGTTTTAGTTAAACAGTTTGATATAGGTGATTTTATCTATGCTGAAGGGATTTTATTCAAAACTAAAAGAGGGGAGTTGAGTATTAAGTGTGTAAAAACTGTAATCATGGCAAAGTCTTTAAGACCACTTCCAGATAAATTTCACGGACTTCAAGACATTGAAACTAAAGTAAGACAAAGACACCTTGACTTAATTGCAAACCCTGATACAAAAAAAACATTTGAAATGAGATCAAAAACGTTAAGTAAATTAAGAGAGTACATGGAGGAAAGTGAATTTCTGGAAGTTGAAACACCAATGCTACATCCAATCCCCGGAGGAGCTTCTGCACGACCGTTTGTGACTCATCATAACTCTCTTGATCAAGAAATGTTTTTAAGAATTGCACCAGAACTTTATTTAAAGAGATTAATAGTTGGAGGATTTGAAAGAGTATTTGAAATCAATAGAAGTTTTAGAAATGAAGGCCTTAGCACTAGNCATAANCCAGAGTTTACAATGATGGAATTTTATGCGGCTTATACCGATTACAAATGGTTAATGAATTTTGTTGAAGAAATGTTATTAAGAATTACAATTTCTGTTTTAGGGACGTCAAAAATTATTTTTCAAGATCACGAAATAGATTTTAAAAAAAAATTCAATAGATTGACAATTCTTGAAGCTTTGCAAAGAGTATTGAGTGATGAAGATAAAGTTTGTTTGTCTGATATATCCATGATGAAAAAACTTTTGAGTAAACATGTTAATAATGATGGAAATGAATTTTCGACATATGACAACTTAGCTATTTTGCAATACAAATTGTTTGAATGTATTGCTGAAGAATCTTTGATCGAACCAACCTTTATTATTGACTACCCTGTAGAAGTTTCTCCATTGGCCAGAGTTTCAGATACTAACTCAGAAATAACAGAAAGATTTGAACTTTACATTGGAGGAAGAGAAATAGCAAATGGATTTTCAGAATTAAATGATCCCGAAGATCAAGCCAGAAGATTTGTTTCTCAGGCTGAGGCTAAGGCAATTGGGGACGATGAGGCAATGCATTATGATGAAGAATACATTAGAACTTTAGAATCTGGNATGCCTCCAACTGGGGGATGTGGGATTGGAATTGATAGACTAATGATGTTACTTTCTAATAAACAATCCATAAGAGAAGTTATTTTCTTCCCCGCTTTGCGACATTTGAATTAATTTTTTTTTCCTCTATGATCTTCCATCCAGTTTTAGTTTTGGACCAAGTAAGTTCTTTNACAGAGCTATCATTATAGTTTTTAGATTTATAGATCTGTGTAAATCCAGTAATTATGTTGTTTCCTTCAACTCTTGATTCAATATTTTTNAAAGATATTCTAATATACTTTGCTTTTTTAAAAATTCTTTTTTTATTGTTTTTAAATATTTTTAAATCTGGAAATTCTGGATGATAGTAAGCCATAAAATTATTTAAATTTTTAGATGACCAATTTTTACGCCAGTCCTCAAGATCCANAAGAACTAAGCTTCTCGAGAATTTTGGATTTGGAGTTGACCTAATTTTTGAAACTGAACTGAGATTAGAATGATCAGTTAAATTAGGTTCGTTCTGAGTTAATGTAAAGGATTCGTTATTTGCGGTTTCAAATGCCTCCACGTTAAAAAATTCCAAAATTTCTGAAAAACTTGAAAATTTGTAAGGCAATAAATGTTGTCCGCTAATACCTATTAGTGTAACTATAAGTAAGATAACCAATAAAATAGGTTTTGAGATTTTTTTTGTTTGATGCAATTCTTCTGATTGCTCACATAATATTTCTTGATCAAAATTTTTCATACGACTATTTAAGCGCCTTATGCTTAGTTCTGAGTAGCGTGCTTTGTGGTCGAGTTTCTCCCTAGGTTCGCTAGCATGTTCGTGAACTAGATCGTTGTGAGTTGTTGTATCCTTGGTTTTTATAAAAATTTGAGACGAATACCACATAGTTGTTCACCAGAGTTTGAAATCATGTCATTTGTTCATTTAAATTCATAATTATTAATCGGATAAAACCGGTAAAAGTTAAGTAATTTGTATTATACTTAAGTATGTAATAAAGTCAAATATAAGATACTAAAGTATTAATTTAGGCATTTAGCTTATTATTTTATTAAGTGTTTTATATTGATTTGTATTTTTTCCTGTCCTTGCCAGTCATTAATGTTGAGTTCATATACAACTGATATTCTGTCAGTGGTAAATTCATCAGCATCAAACCATATCGCTTCAATTTTAAAAGATTGTTTATCTTTATGACTTATAAGTAGCTTAATGTGTTTACCTTTAAGGATTTTTTTTTGATGAACTATAAATTCGTCATGGAAAATAGGAGGGCTAAATGACTGGCCCCAAATCGCATTCTTTAATTCGTAAACTGATTGAATATCAATCATTGTTAAGTCTAATTTTCCATCGGTTTGTACNACAGGTGAAAATAATGATTTATCTGAAAACTCATCTAAAGCTGTATCGAAGGCGGTTTTGAACTCATTTAGATTTTTTTCATAAATTGTCATTCCTGCCGCCATAGCATGACCACCAAAAGCAACAATTAATCCAGGTTTTCTCATAGAAATTCTTTCCAGAACATCTCTGAGGTGAACTCCATTTATTGAACGGCCAGAACCCTTTAAAAGTTTAGATTCTTGATTTTGATATGCAAAGGCTATAGTTGGTGAGGTTGTCATGTCTTTGACCTTGTTAGCAACTAAACCAACAACACCTTGATGCCAATTTTTTTTGAATAAAATTGTTCCTAATCCTTTTTTGTTAATTTCACTATGATTAACTAAACTCATTCCTTCCTCTTTTGTGGTGATTTCAATTTCTTTTCTTTTCTTATTTAGTTCTTCAAGTTTTTTTGCAAGATCTAAAGCTATATGTTCATTTTTTTCAATCAAACATTTTATTCCAATACTCATATCAGAAAGACGACCAGCNGCATTTAATTTTGGAGCAATTTTAAAACCTAAGTCCGAGCATATGATTTTTTTTGATTGTAAATCAGAAATTTTTAACAAAGCTGTTAAACCAGTTGGTATGAATCCATTTTTAAATCGTTTAAGTCCCTGAAAAACCAATCTTCTGTTATTAAAATCTAAGGGTACTAAATCTGCTATTGTTCCCAAAGCGACTAGGCTTAAAAGATTATCTAATCGAGGTTCTNTGGAACTAGAGAAATAATTTTTTTNTCTCAACCAGNGTCTTGTGGCAATCAAAAGATAAAAAATTACTCCAACTCCAGCAATATTTTTACTTTTAAATTTACATCCTTGTTGTTGAGGGTTGACAATCAAGGTATCAGGTAAAGTCTTACCTGGTAGATGATGATCTGTGATCAATACATCAATGCCTAGTTGCTTAGCTTTTTGTACTCCNTTGAGGCTTGAAATTCCATTGTCTACTGTTACTAACAAATCTGGAACNTTGTTGTGACTTTTGGTAAATTTATCAACAGCAAAATCAACTAGTTCAGGTGTTAGNCCATAACCAAAAACAAATCTATCGGGTACAATAAAATCNACATTTGCATTAAATTTTCTCAATCCTAAAACAGCTACGGCGCAACCTGTAGCTCCGTCTGCATCAAAGTCGGCAACTATTAAAATTAATTTCTTTGTAACCACTGCATTTCCAAGAAGTTCAGAGGCTTTGTTGATATTTAAAAGATCCCATGGTGGTAGTAATTTGGATATGGACATATCCAATTCATCTATAGAATTAATATTTCTTTTGGCAAGTATGTTGGCTAAAAGCGGACTCACACCTTTAATGATTAAATTTTTTTCAAGGGCTAGATTAGCTTCTCTGTTTGANATTTTCATTTCAGAAGTGAAAATAAAAAAGATTTAAAATTTAGTAATAATTTTGCGGACTTAGNAAATACCAAATTTTTACTTTGAATAAGTATAAATTCATCATTGAAAATATAATTATTGTTATCGAAATCATTAGTTTCAATGTTTCTATTAAATATTGATAGAGCTTTTGTGAAGTCTTGAACTGACAACAATATTTCTTTTGTAAAGTTTGCTNTATTGTCNTCGTTATTATAGTTTTGCAGTAAAGATAAATTGTATTTTGGAAAAAAAGTTTTTGATACTTCAAAAGAGAAGTTGCTTTGTGTTTTGTGTTCTAACCAATAAACAAGTCCATTTATCATTAGTGAAAGAGTTTTATCATTTTCAAATATTCGGTTTTCAACTTGTGATTCAATTTTTAAAGTATTTTCCAAAGTTGATGGCATTGACCCCCAACCCCAAGACCACAAAGAATTGGCACCCAATTCATTAGATTCTAGTTGATGCCATTCCATTTCTATTTCAGTCATGTAAGTTCTCCATAATTTGCTTATTTTATCTGATGAGGAGAATTGATATGAAGAGAGTTGAGAAACTTGCTGTGGAAAATGACTTTGCATTTTATTAAATTCTTTGGGCAATTTGATTAGATAAGTATTAGACTCTTCTAAAAAAAAAATTATTTCACCACCCATTGCCAATATAGATTTTTTTAATATGCTTAACCTTTTATTATCTATTTTTTTTTCGGTAATAATTTTTAAATTAGCCTGATACATATTTAAACTTATATTTGCTGGACATAAAAGGACCCATGTTTTCTCGCTTCCGGGTTTAAATCCAAGTTTAAGGGCAACAAAATAAGCCCAAGGAATTCTGGTTTTTATTGGCCAAAATTCTTTTTGAGTGATGTAGACTGATAGTGCATCAATGCTTTCAGGACAATCNTGGTTTTTTCTTTCAGATAAGGAAGCTAAGTCTTTTTTTATAAACCATTTTGTCTTATACCATTCAAATAGAAGTTTCTTTTTTGTCTTATTGGTAAGAAGGTTTTTTGAATTTATAATGAAGTTTATCAATTCAACATTAAGAAAATTGTTTTCATAGAGAGTAAGTTTTTTATTTTTTGAGTACATAATTTGTTATGTCAAACAAGGAAATACAATGTATGAGATATTAATTGCCTTTCGTTATATAAGATCAGGGCGTGTTTCTGGATTTGTCAATTTTATCTCTATTTTAGCTACTCTTGGGATTGCTTTGGGTGTAGCTGCACTCATAATAGTTTTGTCGGTTATGAATGGATTTCAAAAAGAGGTCAGAGACAAAATGTTAAGTGTATTATCACATGTTGAAGTTTATTCAAGTACAAATAATTCTGAAAAACTAAAGAAAATNAGTTCTCTTTTTGCTAAAGAAAAAAATGTTGTTGCTACTGCGCCTTTTACATATTCTCAAGCAATGTTAGTTCGTGGTGGTCAAGTCAAAGGCGTAATTGTTCGTGGAATTGATCCAATAAAAGAACTAAATGTTAGTGAAGGTCTGAGCAACATAATCAATGGACAAATTACTGATTTAAAAGAAAAATCCTTTGGAGTGATAATTGGTAATGAACTTGCAAAAAGTTTGAATGTTAAAGTCTCTGATTATCTAATGTTAGTAACAGCAGAGAATACATCTTCCCCCCTTGGAGTTTTTCCAAGAATCAAAAAGTTTCAAATTAAAGCCGTTTTTTCCTCTGGCCACTATGAATATGACCAAGGGCTAGTGTTTATTCATCAAACTGACTCAAGAAATTTTTTTAAGTTTTCTGGTGTCGAAGGTATCAGAGCCAAGTTAACAAATATNCATCTTGCACCAGAATTTGCCAGCAAATTCCAAAATAAAATTTCAGAAAATTTCATCATAAGGGATTGGACTAAAGAAAATAAAAATTGGTTTGCCGCTGTTCAAGTAGAAAAAAGAATGATGTTTATTATATTAATGTTGATAATAGCTGTTGCCGCTTTTAACTTAGTCGCAATGTTAGTGATGACTGTAACCGATAAAAGATCTGATATAGCTATTTTAAGAACTATAGGTGCACATAGATGGTCAATTCTGTTTATTTTTATAGTTCAAGGTGCTTTTTTGGGATTATTTGGTGTAATTTTGGGCACCTTTCTTGGGGTTATTGGCGCGCTTAATCTTGGAGAAATTATCATGTTAATTGAAAAATTATTTGATTTTGAAGTTCTTCCCAAGGGTATTTACTTGATCAATACCTTTCCATCAGATCTAAGAATAAGTGATGTAACAACTATCTCAATAATTTCATTTTCTTTATCTATTTTAGCTACCATTTATCCCAGCCTAAAGGCTTCAAAAATTCATCCAGCTGAGGCATTAAGACATGAATGAGAATTTGTCTGAAAGGAAAGATGTGTTAAGACATTCTTCTGGAAAAATTATTGAAGCCAATAATATATCGAAAAAATTTAAAGTTGGGCGAGATCAAGTTATTGCACTACAAAAAACTAATCTTTCTCTAAAACTTGGAGAATCATTAGCTGTAGTTGGCCCATCTGGATCAGGGAAGAGTACCCTATTACATATTCTTGGCGGTTTAGAAATGTCTGACTCGGGTGAAATACATATTGATGGCGAATTGGCAAATAATGAGAGCGATTATTTGAGAACCATTACAAGAAATGAAAAAATTGGATTTGTTTATCAATTTCATCATTTGTTACCAGAGTTTAGTGCGGTTGAGAATGTTGCCATGCCACTTATAATAAGACGTGTAAAGTATTCACAAGCTCTTAAAAGTGCTAAATTAATTTTAAGTCAAATAGGTTTAAAAAATAGGTTAAATCATTATCCACCGATGTTATCAGGTGGTGAAAGACAACGAGTAGCAATAGCTAGGGCGCTTATTACTAATCCATGTCTTGTATTAGCCGATGAGCCAACAGGAAACTTAGATTCTGCTAATGCAACAGATATTTTTAATTTATTGCTGGAAAGAGTGAAATTATTAGATGCCGCATTGATTGTTGTTACACATGACTCAAAACTAGCCAGGGAATGTGATCAAGTCATATCGTTAGCTTAATTAACAATTCTTTTTTTTGAACAAATCCCAAACAATATTGGTTAACAAATATCCTATAAATGATAATGAAGTTGCTACAATTATTGTTCCAATTAATAGTGGATAACCAATGAATAATAACCATTCAAGAAATTCTAATGTAAATTTCATTGGCTCATTTGTATGAAATTTTGGTATTTTTTCAAAGAGAACATCGATACTGATGGGAGAATTTTGATTAAAATTGAGAAATGATAATATTTTTATATTTGAAAAAAAGTTTAAAAAAATCATTCCTACTTTAAAGCAAAGAAGATAAATAGGAATGACTGTAACCGGATTGGTGTAAAGAGTCGTGAAAATTGCTATTGGAATATTTAGTTTCAACCAATATGCTACGGTTGCTGCCGTTAGCATTTGAAATGGTGCGGGTATTAATCCACAAAATAGTCCAACAGCCACGGATCCAGCAACTGATTTTTTGGAAAACTCTAAAAAACTAGGGTTTACTTTGATAAATTTATTCTTTTTGATAAAACTTCTATGTTCTGAATTGTAAAATTTTGTAAAATAGTTTTTTAATTTTTCAAGCACAGTTAATTGCCTTAGAANTTTAATTATGGAAATATCATATCTAGATACACATTGCCATCTCGACATGTTGGCAGATCCTGAAAATGAAATATTAAATGCAACAAAAAGGGGTGTTAATAAAATAATTGTTCCAGCTGTTGACAAAAAAAATTTTTATATTGTTAAACAGATGGCATCTAAATTTAAAAGTGTATTTTATAGTTTAGGTATTCATCCTTGTCGCGTCAATCAGGTGTCTTATGAAGATTTATTATTTCTAGATAATTTACTCTCAAAAAATTTAAACGATCCCAAACTAATAGCAGTAGGAGAAATAGGATTAGATTTTTTCTTGAAAAACTTAGACAGAAACAAGATGGAAAAAATCTATTTACATCAACTTAAATTAGCAAAAAAATTTTCCTTACCAGTACTTCTGCATGTACGAAAGTCCCAAGATTTAATTTTAAAATATTTTAAAATGTCTGGAGTAACTTCGGGGATAGCTCATGCTTTTAATGGAAGTAATGTTCAAGCTAATAATTTTATAAATAGCGGACTGCTACTTGGATTTGGAGGAGAGATGACTTATACCAGATCCTTGCAAATCAGGCGGTTAGCCGCAAGTGTTCCTGATAATGCTTTTGTATTGGAGACTGATTCACCAGACTTATTACCATCATGGAAACAAGATGACGAAGAAAATTCACCTGCAGAAATCCCTCAAATCGCTTCATGCCTTGCTAATTTACGAGGAGTAAGTACTGAAAAGATTGCATTGCTTAATTATAATAATGCAACACGGGTACTTCCAAAATTATCATCATATGCATGATATAAAACCGCCAAAAATAATAAATGTTGAATGCATTAATCCACTTGGTAAACACAACATGGTTGTTCACGAGTGGGGTGATTCATCAAATCCTTTGGTAATAATTTGTTTACACGGTCTAACAAGATCAGCACAAGATTTTTTTTATTTGGCTAATCAACTCAAAAAAAATTTCAGAATTTTAGCCCCTGATTTTGCGGGTAGAGGTGAATCTGATTGGTTAGAAAATGAAAATTTGTATCAAGTTTCTCAATATATAAATGATCTTAACAGCATGTTTATTCAGTTGAAATTAAAAAAGATTAATTTAATTGGCACTTCTCTAGGAGGTTTAATTGGATTATTAATTTCTAGTTCTGTTTTTAATAAAGAATTTAAAAATTATCCTTTTTTTTTGGTTTTTGGGTCAAATGTAAAAAGCAACAATGAAATTGTTTACAACTCACTTGTTATAAATGATTTTGGAGCTCAGGTTAGTATTCAATCACTTTTTGGTTTAGCAGATCAAATTGATTTTGATCAAAATATAGAATTTAAAGATTTTAAAGAAGCAGTTGTTTTGGTTAAAAGATTATGTAAAGAATTTGGTCCTCACTCTAACTCTCAATGGGAAGTATTAACAAAGAGTTTTTTAAGACCTGGAGAAAAAAATGGAACATATAAAGTCCATTATGATCCTAAAATCGTTGTGCAGTTTAGGAGGGCCTTTTCAGTTTTTGGAGGAAAAAATTCTGCCAATTTTTTTNAAATACCAGATTTAAGCTTATGGGAGTTCTACGATAATTTGAGATGTAGAACACTCTTGTTACGTGGCAAAAATAGCTCCATATTAAATAGGGAAGTTGCACTTGAGATGACTACAAGAGGACCCTCTCCTAAGTTGGCAGAGTTTGTTGACATTGGTCATGCACCATCGCTAATGCATGATGATCAAATATNCATTATTAAAAGTTTCNTATGCTCACNATGATTATTTACTTCCAACCAGCACTATCTAAAAGTTTTTGAGCCCCAAATTGGTTTTTTCCAATTTNNCCCATACTTAATTTATCTCGNNTAAATTTTCCTAACGAAGTCAGCTTGGAGTTTTCTAATTCAATATTTTTGATTATTGGCCACTCATTGTTACCTTTTGCAAATAATTGTTGAACTTTCTTAGAGATTAAAAATTCTAGAAACAACTTTGCATTTTTAGGATTTGGAGAATGCTTTGCGACTCCACCACCAGTCACGTTAATATGAGTCCCCGTAGTTTTTTGATTTGGCATAACAAACCTAACTTTTTTAACTATTGCTCTGTCTCGTGGGTTTGAAGATCGCATGAGTCTAACGAGGTAATAGCTATTAGTGAGAGCAATGCCACATTCACCTGAAGCAACTGCTCTGATTTGATCAGTGTCACCCCCTCTAGGAGTTCTTGCTTGATTTAACACAACTCTTTTCGCCCAATCTTTGGTATTCTCTATCCCATTATTGATTATCATACTTGATACAAGAGAGAGCATATAAGGGTGGGTTGAAGATCGA
>NHFB01000002.1 GCA_002170285.1 Betaproteobacteria bacterium TMED100 | reverse complement strand
CATTACTCGAGAAAATTTCTAAGGTAGCTGCTGCGGCACACACACCTTTTGTTGCAGCTGCTGAACCTGCCCTTTTTGATATGAAATCTTTCACCGATTTGGGTACTCCAAGAGACCTTTCAAAAATTTTTGAAAGTGCAGAACTCATAACTTGGAAAGCTTTTAGAGACTCTGAGGATTCAAGATACACGACACTTGTTTTACCAAGGTATGCTGCAAGACTGCCTTATGGAGAAAATACTGTTCCGGTTGAAAGTTTTGCTTTTGAAGAAGATGTTGATGGTAAAGACCATAGCAAATATTTATGGGGGAATTCTTGTTATCAATTAGGGTTGAGAATAACTGATGCTTTTGCAAAATATGGTTGGACCAGTGCAATTAGAGGAGTGGAAGGTGGAGGAAAAGTTGAAGGAATGACTGCTCATACATTCAAAACAGATGAGGGTGATATTGTGCTGAAATGCCCTACTGAAGTTTTGATTACCGATAGAAGAGAAAAAGAGTTGAATGATTTGGGGTTCATCGCAATTGTAAACTCTAAAGGATCAAATTTTGCTGCCTTCTTCGGAGGACAGACAGTTAATAAACCGAAGGTCTACAACAAAGATAATGCTAATGCTAATGCCGAACTGTCATCGCGACTGCCATATATGTTAGCTGCGTCTCGTTTTGCTCACTATATAAAAGTCATTATGAGAGACAAAATAGGTAGTTTTCAGACGAGAGGAACGGTAGAAACATATTTAAATACGTGGATATCCGATTATGTTTGCCTAAATGATAGTGCTCCTCAAGAGACTAAAGCTAGACTACCACTTGGAAATGCAAGAGTAGATGTTACAGACGTCCCAGGTAAACCTGGTGTTTATCAAGCAATTGTTTTTATTCGTCCTCATTTCCAAATGGAAGAATTAACGGCATCAATTAGGCTAGTAGCAGAGTTACCACCACCAGCTGCTTAATGACTAACTTTTTTTAAAATGATTTTTTATTTTTAAACAATTAAAACCGGAGTGAAATTATGAGTTCAAGCGACATTTATCATTTAGTTGTTTCAGACATTACTGGAAATGACACCATCTTATTGGATGATGAAGCTGGAATTCTCTGCAAAACATGGGAACTCAAAGCTGCTATGCCAATGCAATTAGATATTGCAAATACCGAGAGAACATCTGGAAGAGTTGTTTTTACAGATATGCATTTTACAAAAATGTCTGATTTATCAACTCCAGCATTGTTTTCTTCTTGTGCTGCAGCTAATGTACACACTGCCACATTGCGAGTAGGTAGAACTGCAGCTGGTGCTTATTTACCAATGTTTACATATACTATGACCAACGCAATGATTTCTTCTATCAGAACACATGCTGATGGTGATGGAAGGTTTCCAACTGATGAGTTTTTTATTAATTTTTCCCAGATAGAAATAGAGTACAAACAACAAGGGATTGATGTTGTTAGCCCTGGAAATGACTCATTCGGATGGAATCTTTCACTAAATGCACCAGTCTGAGATTAGAGCTAACAATTGGTTATAGGAAGTGAGGAAATATGTCTCGAATACATTCAGGCGGCATTGTACCTCTATTCGATCGACTGGGTTCGGAATTAGATAATATTGATGGAATTGAAAAAAATTTTTTAACTCCTATTGGTCTTGAACAATCAGTGATGATTGAGCTTAACAGATTATCAACAACACGTTCGAGATTAACGTTTGACGAATTTGTAAAAAATGACCTAACAGTTTTAGATTATGGCTTACCCGACTTCACAGGGTATTCTGTTCAAAATGATGAGAACAGAAGAGCGGTTAAAGTTGCAATAGTCAAAGCAATAGAAAATTATGAACCTAGATTAAAAAAAGTTAATGTTTCTGTTTTCACAACTTCAACAAAAAAAAATGTTTCCTTTTTTGTTGTTGAGGCAAGTTTACTTTTAGGAAAAGAATATCAGAGAGTAAGTTTTACTCTAAATGGTAAAAATTCTCCTGCTGATTCTCTTAATCAAAAAGAGGTTTTCTAATGAGTAAAACTAATGATCTGGATTTACTTGATTACTATACAAGAGAATTAGATTTTCTAAGAAAAGATGGTAAAAACTTTGCACAACGTTTTCCAAAGGTAGCTTCTAGATTAGACCTTAGGGATTCAGAATCATTAGATCCTCATACTGAGAGATTAATTGAGTCAGTTGCTTTTTTATCAGCACGAGTACGCAGAGATATTGATCGGGAATACTCCGAGATCGCGTCAGGACTATTAGGTAATTTATGCCCATCACTTATTCAACCAATACCTTCAACAACAATAGTTCAGATAAGTTCAAAAGACTTACAAGGAAAAGTAACAACTGGTATAAAAATACCAAGGCATACACTTCTTTCCACTAAAACAACTGCAGGAGATGATTGCAAGTTTAGAACTGTATGGGACTCAAAGATTATGGGTCTTGATGTTGTGGAAGGGAAAATCAATGATGAAGAAAATTTATTTTTAAAGATAAGAACTCAACAAAAAACAGATTTATCAGAGTTGACTTTAAATTCATTTTCGTTTCATATTGCCGGCGAATGGTCTGTTTGTTCCGCACTATATGAGGCTTTATCAACTAGGGTAAAGTCTTTATCTATTAAGGACAATCATAATAATAAAATTAATTTAAATTCATCAGCAATTCGTTTTCAAGGATTCCAAGAGGATGAAATAGCATTACCACAAGNACCGGGTTCACACCCTGCTTATTCATTGTTACAAGAATATTTTTCATTTCCTCAGAAATTTTTTTTCTTTGAATTAAATGGTTTGCCAAATAANTTTTTTANTGGAAGTGAATTAAATATNACAATTGATNTGGGAGGTTTGCCNTCAAAACTAAGATTAGTNGATTCGCAAAACTTNAAATTAAACTGTATTCCTGTGATTAATATTTTTTCAAAAATAAGTGAACCTATAACAATTNATCATAAAAATTATGAATATTTACTNGTTGCNGATAGNACTCNAGAATTAAGCACNGAGGTTCATTCTGTAGTTAACNTTACTGCATCTGAACCTGGTGCAAAAATNCCAAAAATTATTCCTCAATTTAGNGAGTTAGAAAGCGATAANAATTTTGACACTGANANNAATTTAGTTTTTTGGTCNTTNACTAGGAGAAAGAGTTTAAGAAAAGATTTTTCNGGAACTGATATTTTTTTAAATTTNGTTGATAAAAAAAATTTTCTTAATGATCCTACTTATCCTATATTGTATGCAAACNTATTNTGTACAAATAGAAGGTTAGCNGAACAACTCCCTGTAAANGCTTCACTNACTGGTGAAGGGGTATCGNCNGGANTATCAATTAATTGTTTGTATGAACCNTCNAGACAAAGGGACCCTCCTCTTGGAAGTGAGACAATTTGGAAACTAACNTCATTACTNTCATTAAATCATCACTCATTAATTGACGGTGAAACCTCNAAAACTATTTTAAGGGAAATTTTAGCTTTGTTNGCTTCTGATAATAATAGTGATCTTGATCAAATAAGAGGNGTTTTAGGTTTGANGGCAAAAGGTGTTACNAGAAAACTTTCNTCTGATGCATGGAGAGGGTTTTGTCGTGGTATTGAAATNGAAATTGAACTTGATCCAGAATCTTTTGTTGGNTCTTCAATGATTTTGTTTAGTNTGGTGTTATCGAGATTTTTTTCTTTATANACAACAATNAACTCTTTTATTTCGGTTTCTGTTGTANGTGGAAATCAAAAAATAGTNGAATGGCCACCNATTANTGGTCGCCAGGAGTTTNTTTAATATGAAAAAGNATCNAAAAAAATTGAGTTTGACTGACCNGATTATTGAAAATCCAGAGAGATTTGATTTAATGCAGTCAATTAGTATTCTCGAAAGAGAAGCAGTNGAAAATGGATTTTCACCAGTCGGTATTAATGATAGNCGTNATGATGCAATCAGATTTACTGGAAAAGTTTCACTNAGTTTTGAGGCNAGTGANCTTACATCTGTCGCAAGNGGTGCAATNAATCACTNCGCCTTTGAGGTGGANTCACCAATTATGGTTTTGGTTGGGACAGGGGGNCCAATGCCTGAACCNTTTACTGAATTNGTTATGTATAGAAATTCNATTAAAGATTTTGCNACGAAATTTTTTTTGGATATATTTCATAATAGACTANTAACNNTTTTTTATCTTGCAAGAAAAAAAAGATTTCCAGGTTTGTGTTGGGAATCGCCCGATAAATCCATTGTTGCTAAAGCTTCTAATCTGCTGGGGTCCCTCGGTCGTGAAAAAATAGAAATAAGGAAAAAAGGTGAGGTTAACTGGATTAGACATGCTGGATTGTTATCCGGAATTCCTAGATCAATGGCTGGTTTACTTTCAATTTTGAGAGATAGATTTAAGTTCGAAAAAATTTACGGAAATCAATTCATTGGATGTTGGTATGATTTAGACAAACAAGATATCTGCAGATTAGATAATTCCAAACATATGATAATACTTGGCGATAATTTTGTNTTAGGAAAAAAATTTTGGGATCAAACAGGTGGGATTAAATTAACAATAAGAAATTTATCATGGGCTAGATTTAATGACTTTTTGCCATTCGGAAATGAATTTTTGCCAATGAAGAGAATTATTCAGAGATATCTCTCAAGTGATATTAGAGTGCAAATATCAATGAGTCCTATCAGAAATGAAATCAAAAATTTTGAATTATCAAGTAGGTCAGAAACTAGACTNGGTTTCTCATCATGGTTAAAGCCTNGAAAAACAAAAATTTTTCAGGAAGTCAAATTTCAATTCGATACTTCTCATGTTAGTTAGAATCAGAATAAAAATTAATCTTAATTTCTGTATTGGAGAAATGTTTTGAGAACCGGATATAGCCAGCAAGGGATGACTATCAAAGTTGAAACAGTNATGGGTAAGGATGTATTTTTATTAGACAGTTTTTTTGGAACTGAGCATATTTCAAACCCTTTTTTATTTACTTTAGAGATGCGTTCCTCTGAAATGTCGATAGATTCCTCTGAGCTAATTAATACAGATTTTTTGGTCAAAGTTTTATCAGCTGATACTCCAGCAAGATTTTTCCACGGAATTGTTTCATCTTTTTCACAAATTGGAATTGATCAAGAATTTGCTTACTATAAAGCAGAAATTGTTCCAAGGTTTTGGTTATTAACATTAAGTAGTACTAGGGCAATTTTTCAAAATGTTTCTTCAGTTGAAATTGTTACTAATATTTTAGAATCTTTCGGTATTATAATTGAAAATCGTCTTACTGGTTCATATCATGCCAGAGAATATACTGTTCAATATGAAGAAAGTTCATTTGATTTTGTAAGTAGATTACTAGAGTCTGAAGGAATTTTTTATTTTTTTTCTTTTGATCAAAATGGACATAAAATGATTTTGGCCGATGATGCCTCATCTCACGATGATTGTGAAAATGGTGGAACTCTAGTCTATAGAGCACAAAAACCATCTCGTGAGATGTCTAATACAATTTCTAGGTTTGAGTCTACTGCTTCTCTAGTNACACAAGAAGTAGCTTTTTCAGACTATAATTTTAAAACACCAAATTCTATGCTTTTAGTAAATACAACTGGAAAAATTGGTAGCGGTAGCTATTATGAATATCCAGGGCATTATGAAGAAGTAACACTGGGTGATCGTATTTCTAGAATTAGACTTCAACAAAAACAAGTAGAATCCAAAAAAAATAGTGGTGAAAGTTTGTGCCCAGTTTTGCAAGCAGGTAAGGCATTTACACTTCAAGAATTTTCTAATCATTCTGCAAATATAAGATATATTTTGAAGTCTGTAACTCATGAAGCTAAAAATGAAAGTTATGTAAATTCATTTGATGCATTTCCTGATACGCATTTGTTCAGACCCGAGCGCAAAACTTCAAAACCCTTTGTTNCTGGCAGNCAATCTGCAANTGTTGTNGGNCCTTCTGGNGANGAAATTTGGACAGATACTTTCGGCAGAATCAAAGTTAAGTTTCACTGGGATAGATCATCGATTAAAGATGAAAATAGTTCATGTTGGATCAGAGTTTCTCAGACTTGGGCTGATACTGGTTGGGGTAGTTTGTTTATACCTAGAGTTGGCCAAGAGGTAATTGTTAGTTACATTGATGGTGACCCAGATAGACCAATAGTAACCGGTTGTGTATATAACGCTGATAGGGATAGGCCAGTAGAACTACCTGCAAACCAAACTCAAAGTGTTATCAGAACAAAACCATTTTCNAAACCACCTGAAGGTGATTCATCAGTTGAAAAATTTGTTACCGATTTAACATCAATGATTTCAGAGGCTTCTGAAGTTGCTAAAAGAGTGACGGAGGATGCAACAAGCGTGTTAAATATTGTACAAAGTGATAGTAGAGGTAGTAGAGGTATTGGAAATGAAATTCGATTTGAAGATAAAACTGATGAGGAAGAATTTTATCAACATGCACATAAAGATATGAAGGTTGATGTTGAAAATGATTTGACAACTACAGTCTACTCAGGAGATGAAACCCATGTTGTTGAAAAGGGTGACAGAAGTATTGAGGTTTCAAATGGTAATGAAAAACATTTAGTGGAAAGTGAAAGAGAAGTTACTGTAAATGGTGATGAAATACATCTTAATGATGCAAACTATACGCATAATATAAAAGGTGATTATGAATGCAAGGTTGAAGGAAATTATTCTTTAGAAGTAGATGGAGATCTAAAAATTAAGGTCAAGGGAAAAGTTATTATTGAATCTGATGATGCAATCTCATTAAAAACTAAAAAAACATTTGACGCACAATCGGCACTAGCATTTTCAATTAAGTCTGACTACAGCATTTCAATGGATGCTGCTCTTGCAATGGAAATGAAATCATTATCCCTTGACATAAAAAATAGTGTGAGTACAGCGATAACTGCCGGAGCATCAATGAATTATAAAGCTGGTGGGGTGATTGCCTTGGCTGCACCTGCAGTTCAGCTTGGAGCTTAAGAGTAATGAGTGAAGAGCAAATTCATGAAACTTTTTTTGAAAATGGAATTATCAAAACACGTTCAAGGACCTTAGATGGAAAAATTCAAGGTCTTTTTGAAACTTTTGATGAAGAGGGAAACATTGAATTAAAAATGCATTATCGACAAGGGGAACTTGAAGGTGAAGTAGAAACCTTTTATAAGAAAAGAATTACAGCAAAAAGAAGTTATAAAGAAAATAAACTAAATGGTTTGGCTTTTATTTATGAAAAATCTGGAGCAGTCTCTGCAGAAATTAATTATGTAGATGGAGAAATTCATGGCTCTGCCGTTTACTATAGTTCTGGTCAGATTGTAAGAAAAGCGAATTATAAAAAAGGNGAAATGCATGGAAAGATCCAACAATTTTCATTAACGCAAACATTAATTCATGAATCTACTTATAACAATGGAGTTTTAGATGGAGTCACAAAAATTTTTTCTCCAGATGGAATGTTAGTTGAAATTATTTTTTATTCANATGGAAAAAAAGATGAAGAAGAATCCAAGAAAGCTAATGATGAGTTAAATCAAAACAATGCAGGGAAAAATAATTTTGTTGGAAAAATTGGTGAAATCTTTAGAGGAGAATAATAATGTTTGAATTGATGGTTGCTAAGGACTCAGTAATACAATGTAGTTATGGATCTTTTTATAGTGTGATAACAATTTTATCTGATTGTGAGGTTAATCTTGCTAGTCCGCCATTAGCAACTGAAAAAATGCACTGGCCAATTCAAAATATTTTACCTTTTTATATGTGTAGTTCTTGGTATAACCCAATGGTTTTAAATGCAGGACTTAATTTAAAACCAAAACCATTAATCCCTTTTGTTGACCCTCCAATCCCACAGTATTGTATCCCAATGACTTTTACGGCTTGGGAAGATGCATCACCAACAACAACAATTAATGGAGACAAAGCGTTGACGATGTGCTCAAAATGTAAGTGCTTGTGGCAAGGTGAAATTACACCGGTTTTTTCTTCACAATTTGTTGCATGGTCTATAGCGGCGGAAAAAAAATTAAACAAATGACTATGACTTTTTTATTTACAACACGGCTCAAAATAATTTCAATGGCAAGCCTCTTGATTATAATCATCAGTCTTGTTTTAGTTGGTTATGAATTGGGTTGGCATTCAGCGATTTCAGCTTACGAAAAAGAAAAAAATTCTGTAACTGTTAACCCAAATAATGCTGATAGTAATCGAGATAANATGTCACGGGAATCGAAAATATGAAAAGTTTTTATTTAACTATTTTAATTTTCTTTTCTATATTCCTAAGTAGTTGCAGTATTTTAGATGTGCCAGTAAAGGCTTATGATGTTGCTAAAGAATTTGTTTTTCCATCAGGTGAAAAGTTAAGGTGGGATAAAGTAAGCATTGGTGTTAGTCAGCAAGCTAATAAAAATTCACCAGTCGCAGTTGACATTGTAATGATTTTTGATGAGAGCTTGGTTCCTAAAATTTTTCAAATACCCGCAGGCGAATGGTTTAATTCCAAAAAAACTATGTTTATTAATACATTCCCAAAAGAAATCAGTGTCAAGAGTTGGGAATTGGCACCTGGGGATTTATTACAGGTTCCATCCTCTTTTTTTGGAGAAGAACGAATTTTTGCAGTAGTTGCTTTTGCTGATTATTTTTCTGATGGAGATCATAGAATTCGGATTGATGAGTTAGCGGGAGGAGTTGTTCTTGAGTTTGGCGTTGATGACTTTTCTGCATATAGCATTGGGAAAAAATAAATTGAAAGGTTTAAAAAAATGAAAATCCCTAATCGAATTCAATGGCATGAGGGAATGCTTATCTCCCCCCAGCACTTTCAGGTTGAATCTGCTCGAATTGATAATATGATTGCATTGCATACAATAGCTAGCGCTGGGTATAGTTGGGGGATAAGAAAATGTAAATTCGATGTTGGTTTGCTAGCTTCTGGGAGGTTAAGAGTTTTGAAACTCAATGCATTTATGCCAAATGGATTTGCGGTTGAGCATAATGTGAATTCTGAAAAAAATGATTCACTNGANTTNGATTTAGACTCATTTAAAGCTCATCTTAATGATGGNNCACTNAATGTTTATCTGGCAATGGCCACTAATAGAAGTGTAAATAGTCAGGATGGAATTAGTATGTTCAGATCTCTAGTTTCTGAACCAGTTAAAGATGAAGTTTCACATGCAGTTGATGCCGACATCCCAAGATTAAAACCAGTTTTAAAGTTATTTGCTGGAAATCCTCCATCAGGTGCCTTTACTTTTTTCAGACTGTGTTCAATAGTTAGTGAAAATGATGTTATTCATTTGGGAAAAACATTACCTCCAATTATGGATTTAACTGCTGCCCCAGAATTACTAGATGATATTAAAAAATTTGTTGAAATTTTAAGGGGTAAAGCAACATTTATCGCTAGACAAATAAGTGGTCAAAAAGACATGAAAAAGTCAGAGGAACAGTTTTTAATGTCTCACCGCTTGAATTTATTAGTAACTGGACTGCCCATGATTGAAGGAATAATCCAATCTCAATATATTTTACCTTTTAATATGTATCTTGCGCTTAGTAATCTTTTAGGGCCATTAAGTCAGATTAGAGAAGGAGCATTACCTCCATCACCACCGTACTATGATCATGATTCACCTTATCAAGCTTTCAAATATTTGTTGAAAACTTTAAATGATCTATTAAATGAAGTAAGTCAAGATTATCGTGAAATACCATTTGTATGGAATGATAATTTTTTTGAATTGGCATTAAGAAAAGAATGGATAAANAAAACCATCATAGTAGGTACTAAAGGTTTAAAGAGTTCTGATGCAGAAGAATGGATGACCTCAGCAATGATAGGAAGTAAAAAAACAATGGCGAACTTAAAAGAAAAAAGGGTACTTGGGTCTAAAAGAAGAAAGGTTAAGTATGTTGATGAGTTGCATCTTAAAACCCTGCCTGGAATTTCATTTTTTGAAATATTAACTCCTAAAGATTTATCTGAAAATGAAAATCGGCTAATAATTTCTGCTTCTAGTCGTACAGGGGTAGCAAATAAACCTGAGTCTCTTTTACTTTTTGTTAAAGGTTAATTTTGTAATATGGGAAAACTAATTCGACCTTTTAATGAGCCAAAATTCGAAACTGATTATGGTGAAGCAATCACTCATGATGTAATGGAAACCAATACAAATGAGATCAAAAATGATTTGCTTTTGACACAATTTCGTTTTTTTATTAATGAAGTTCTAAAGATCATTAATACTTCTAAAATTACAAATCAATCAAATTATATTAATTCAGATTTTGAAGAAAAAAAAGATGAAAATACTAATGAAGCTGAAATTCAAAAGCGATTACTAGATCCTCCTGAAAAAAAGATTGCTAAAGACACTAGTGATTTTTTAAGCAAGGTTATTAATGTTCAAAATATGGAATTGATGAGAAAAGGTTCAAAATCTCAACAAAACAGATTTGAGGAAACTAAATATTTAAAAGCAGCTATTGCAGATGAATTGTTACTTAAAAGAGAATGGGCGGGTAGAAAATTTTTTACTGATTATTTAGTTGAAGATAATCTTTTTGGGACATCTATTGCAGGTGAAAAAGTTTTTAAAGACATAAATCTACTTCTNGAATCTCCNCCTGGTAGACAACCTGAGATTGAACAAATGTATCTATTCGCTTTGGCAATNGGTTTTGANGGAAAATACAGAGGAAATAATTCAGAAAAAGAAATNAANAATATTTTACGTCAATTNTTTAGTCATATAACNAGACGAGANCCAGAGTTGGGCCCTAAAAAACTAGATGCTGAGATAACACAACGCTTGGTAAGCAAGCAAACTTATCGNCATACTATATCAAATATAAAACCTATTAGAATTTTCAGGTTTAGCAAACAATCAGTAATATTTACAATATTTTTTCTTGCTTTATTAGTTATTTCTCAGATTTTGTGGGTTTGGTTTTCTAGTCCTTTAAGAAATGCACTAGACCAATTAGTAAATAATGTGAATAGTGTACAAAGCGTTGCCAAAAAAATAAATAATTCTGAAGTTACTGTTATTTTCTCCAAGTGTGAGAAATTAAATGGATAACGGAATTTCACTTACCTGGATTTTTGTAATTCTATTAATTGCATTGNTTGTTTTTATTTTGACTATTATTTTNAGTGTACAGGATGCAGAAAAAAAATCAGTTNTAAGACCGCTAAATATTAAACAACTAAGAAAAATATTTAAAAANGCAACTAAANTAATTGAAAGTAATGTTGCTTCTAAAAGTAAAAGATATGAAGTTCCCTGGATTGTCTTATTAAATGAAGGTGATGAGAACCAGCGCTTGCCAATTGAGAATTCACAAATTTCAAACAATTTACCGACAGATGATTCTTTAAAGATTGAAGGAAATTCTTTTATATGGCACTTTTTCAATCGAGGAGTGGTTATAGAACTTCACTCAAGAGCTTTAAGATCGGGTGATTTCGACGAAGATTCAGAGTCCAGATGGGAGGAATTTTTAAAACTTTGTGGATCCTATAGGTCTCAAAGACCATTAGACTCGATNGTTATTTCAGTGCCTGCAAAAATTCTTTTGGAATCTGAAAACGATGATAGTAAGAAGATTCAATTAAGAAAACTTGCAGAATCGACCAGTAGAAGAATTTGGATAGCCCAAAANAGATATGCAATGAGGTTTGCTGTTTACCTAGTGGTTTCTGGTTGTGAAGAATTGGATGGATTTGAATCTTTCGGTGATTCTTTACCTGCTAAAATGCAAGACGGAATGTTAGGTTGGTCATCTCCTTATAACTCAGATATTTCATATCAATCTAATTGGATTGATGAAGCTTTCGATTCAATTACTTCTAGTATTTCAAATTTATCTGCGGAATTAATGGCTTCTGATACTCGATCAAAGTCAAATATTGAATCTTTCTTGCTACCTTCAAGAATAGAAAGACTTAAAGCTGGATTAAAACTATACACTGATAATCTCATGGGGGTTAATAACTTTTATGATCCGTTTTATTTTAGAGGTTTATATTTTACAAGTAGCACCAAAAAACCATTTTTTTTAAAGCATATTTTTGAAGAGAAGGTTTTCCCTGAGTTTGGTCTTACAAAAGCCGCTCATTCTCAGAAACTAAAAAATCCAATCATGCATGGTTTTATAAAGTGGAGTTTGATTTCCTTTCTTAGTCTTTGGAGTTTTGGTTTGATTTTCTCTGTTGTAAAAGTTTCTCAGATTTTGCCTATTTTAACTGAGGGAATAGAAGGACTTAATAAGGANAGNCGTCAAAGAAGCGATGCATTGGCCACAGGTCAGGCACTNGATTTTTCTTGGTACAGAAAAACTGCAATTGCGCTAATGGTTGGAATAGANGAGTTATCNTCCGCTCGATATATAGATGGTGAGGCACCAACCATAATTTTTATCCCTGGATCATGGCCAATTTTTGATGATCTNTTTGCGAAAGTACAAAATAGAATCGAAAANGAATTTGCNGAAATGGGTATAAAAACGTTTAAGAGAGCAATTGAATTTAAGACATCTCAAATTTCTGGTGCTGATTATGATTCTTTATCTGGTAAATTATTAAATCCTAGTAACTCCTGTGAAAAACCCAAATTAGAAATAACAGCATTAGATAAAAAATCAGTTGAAAGTTTAAAAGTTCAGTCAATACCTGAATTTAGAGCGTTACAAAAATTAATTAGTGATTCACAAAAACTGTCAGAAGCAATATCAGCAATGGAAAGATTAAAATCACCATCTAGATCAGGTACGGATGATTTAAAAATATTAACAAGATATACATTAGATGCTGAATTAACAGGTGATTTAAACGGAATCCTGCGGTTATTTAACAAGTATGGTGATTCTCAATTTCGAACTATGTTTTTAGATAGTGAGTCAATAAGCTCAGCAATAAAATGTTCAGTCATAAATGGAGTCATTGCTCTGAACAATAAAATATTTTTCGAGAATCCATTAATAAAGACAGAAAAAATAATTGTAACCGCACAAAACAATTTATTGGGCTTATCACTCNAAGGAAGAACAAGTTCGGAAATCATTGAAATTTTAAGAGTTTTGCAAAATGGAATAGAGGCTCAAGAAATCATCCTATCAAGGGGTGGTGGATTATGGATGACAAAAGAACAATTTTCTCCAGGAANNCAATTTACAAATCTANTTGANGATATTAAAAATAATAAAATGCTGGGNCCAAAGNTAGCAGAAAATATTATTTCTAGGATTAATAAAGATTTTGCTGCATTGANANTTNAATATGATTTANTNCACNTTAGAAGTGGAACTGAGATTGGNGTCGTNGCATCCGTAGACAAAAANGGAAANGANNTATTTGCTCAGTCGCCACAAAGAATAGCATTAAGAAATGCAGTAGATAAACTTCTAAATGAGCCTTTCATGGTTCCTACTACTGGTTTAAATTTGGATTTGACAGAGTCAATTCCTGGAAATTTAGTTTCTTGGGATTCTCAAGCTTTGAATGAGGCGGTAAAGTTAAAAGATTATAGATCTAAGGTAATTTCAAAAGATGTCCCCTTGTTTCCAGAGCAATATAGAAATGTAATTAAAGAAGTAATTGATCAAAAAATAGGTTTGAGAATGATTGATCTTATTGAGCAATCTCATTACGATGTTGACTCAAAAAGTATTACTACAAATACATATATTGACGATATAGCTTTATATGAAGCAAATCAAAAAAAACTCAGAATACTGTTNTCTCTAATGAAGGAAATGAACAGGAATGAAGATTTATTAGTTTTAAAATCAATTATAGCTAATGACGCTATTAGTCGTCTAAATATTGTAGAGAAAAATTTCGAGATGAGCGAATTTTTAGCTAGTACCGATGACTCATTTTCTAGTTGGAAAGGCGGTTCAGGTTTCATGAGAATTGGTTTTGGAATTTCTGATAAGGTTGAATTATTTGAAGTTTATAAGGCTCAGCTACTTAGAATTGAAAAACTATCAAATTTGGCTAACAAGTTTTTATCTGTAATCCCAAAAAAATATCTTAGTCTAAGAGATATTGAAAAATGGGAGTCTATTCGCAAAGAATTAGAACTTTACAAGTTAAAAGACTCAAGCGGGATATTATTAAAATTTGAAAATTTTTTGATTGATTTAACTGAAAACTTTTCGGTTGACAAATGTGATTCAACACTAGATTTGTATAAACCTAAAATTGAACTTGGAAATTTTTTTGGATCCAGATTTGAAAAAATACATTCCGATATAAGACATAGATGTAGCGCTATTAAAAGACAAACTGCTGCAGAGCAATGGGCAATATTTTCAAATGATTTTGACAGATATTTTGGTGGACAAAAACCATTTATAGAACCTAAAAAATTTGGCTTAAACGCAAAAATGTTTTCAAAAAAAACAAATGTAAATTTATATGACATACCAGATTTTTTTTCAAGANTTCCAAATCAAAACACTATAAATCAGTTATTTAAAAATCCAAATGATAAAATTAGTGCCACAAAGTTTTACCAAGAGGTTAANGAAATTAAAAATCTATTTTCTTCTTTGATCTCTGAGAATTCTGGGGCAGTACAGGGTTTAGATTTGAATGTAAATTTTAGGGTAAATCAAGAACAAGAAATATATGGAAATAGAATAATAGATTGGAAAATAGCTATTGGTTCTAATACGTATAGTTTAAGAGANGAACAAAAAAATCTAAAATGGATGCCTGGAGATAAAATAACATTTTCAATCAGATTTGCTGAAAATACTTCTGTTACTCCGTTAAGTAATTTTAGTAATCCCTTTTATCAATCCATTAAAAAAATTGCTATATTTAGATATGATGATTTATGGTCTTTGCTAGATTTAATACAAATGCATCGAATAGAAAATGTTAATGATAGGAAAAATCGTACAAGTCAGNTTTTAAAGTTTGAGTTTCCAGTATCATTAAGTNATNATGGNACTAAAANNATTGGTGAAANAAAATCAAATGCAAGAGTTTATTTANTNTTAAATATAGTTGANCCANTCACNAAAAANCANATTNAATGGCCNAANAATTTTCCANTTAAATCTCCTNTTTTTACNAACACTTTANTTGAAAATNTCANCAATAAGAAATTAAGTGNCTTTAAAAAATGAATGATGANCAAACNAATCNAATCATCAAAAGAGTATTAACNCCNATTAATCCNAAAGAACCATGTGGNAAATGGGCAAGATATGGTTCCGANTTCATGTCTTTATCTAAATCGAGAGAGGAAGANACGCCNAATATGCCTATGGGCGAATGGGAGAGACCTTTAGTAAAGGCAGATTGGAAAAGGATTGTAGGTCAGTGCGTTTCATTCCTAGAAAAAGAGTCGAAGGATTTGCAAATAGTCATTTGGCTGTGTGATGCTTTGATAAGAACACATCAAATACGCGGTTTGAGTTTAGGATTACTTGTAGTCAATGAGTTAATTTCTACTTACTGGGAAACTATTTGGCCGTTGATGGATAACGATGAAGAACTCGCAAGAGTTGCACCATTCATATGGTTAAATACAAGTTTTATAACTAGGCTTAATCAAGATATTATTCTGCTCCAGTCATCAATGTTGAGATCAAATCCAATACGTTTAATAGATTGGGAGAACTCCTTCAAAAATAATACTGATGGCATTACTCTGGGAAGAGAAAAAATTAGAGATAGTATTACTAATGAAGACGCAAATTGGTTAAGTACAATTAACGAACAATCTTCAAATTCGTTAGTTACTATTGAGAAAATTACTAAAAATCTAGACAAATTTTTGACATTAAAATCACCTTCCCTATTAAATCTAAAAAATACAGTAGAAAAAGTAAAAAATTTCTCGTATTCATCTTTAGAAAAAATTTCAAACAAAAAAATAAATAAAGAAATGAAAAATAGTGAACAAAAAGAATCCTTTGAAAAAAAAATAGAACTCAATAAAACTCAAAATCAATTTCCAAAAAATACTACAGAAAAAATAAACAACAGTATGAGTGAAAACTCTCTAAATCGTGATAAAGCTTATGCAGACCTAGAAAAAATTGCTGATTTTCTTCAAAAAATCGAGCCACACAGTCCGACCCCTTATCTGCTGAATAGGTTAGTTAAGTGGAAAAATATGACTCTCCAGGAGCTAGTAAGTGACTCTGGTCAGGAAGGACTATTAAACGGAATTTTGGGGAATATTAATGCAAATAAAAAAAAGAACTAGTCACTTTTTACTCTTCTACTACTACTATCTCTAAATGGTTTTCCACGATCTGTACCTATAACTGAGTAAGAATTTTCATTAGTAGTTTTTTTTGAATTTTCCCTAATCAATTCAAGTTGAATATCATTATTTTGATCATTTTGTTTTATTATAGGGATAGAGTCATGATTGGATGAATTTAATAATTGATCATCAACTTTTTTAGTTTTTAAATCTTTATCTTTTTCAACGTTATCCCCGTAATTTAAGATACTCTCGCTGGAACTAAATAGACGACTTTTTATTTGATCACATCCACCTATTAGAAAACTATAAAAAAATATTAATAGAACACAGTGAGTTTTTCTACCAAAATGTTTTTTTTTATCTATCAAAATTTATTATATTAAAAATATTATGAAAATTTTACTTACTATAATTATAGCATTTTCTATGTTTATGTTATGGAAAATAGGGATTCAAGACTACGATACCTCACGAGAGACTTTTGTATCAAAACTAGTGAATGAAACTCAAAGTAATAGAAAATATAATTTTAAAAATAAAGATTTTAGTGTTGCAGAGCAGTTGTGTTTGTCATGGGTTGGTGAGAAAGAAAAAGTGAATTGTAGTAGTGGAAGAGAATTACAAGTTGAAAACTTTAACAGAACTCTGGTTGAAGACTTTAAGCATTACGTAAATAAATTTTCTATTACTAATAGTGCAGTACCAAAAATTTTAAATAAGAAAAATGCTTACCTAGATTCAGTAGACTATTGTCAGGAACGAATTGAACAATTAATTTCACTTAGGAACCAGTTTGATGAATCTAAAAATATAAATACATCTATAAGCTCATTAATAATAATGCTGGATTACAAAATTAGGTACAGTAAAGATGAGCTTCTTTTAATCAAAAGTCAATTGCTTAGAAAAGATTCCATTGATATTCATGATTATAAAAAATTATTTAACTTGTTATTATATTTAGAAGGTTACAGTTATTCCTCAAACACTGGCGACTTTAAAAAATTAATGTGGGATATTTCAAGAGCTTTTGATGGAAATGCGACCTTAAATAATAAGGTTCAAATTAATCATTTCTTTAACCAAACTGCATTAATTTTTTTAGTAATTTTACCTGTTTGTACTTTTCTTTTCATAGGTTCTACTGTGAGCCTATCTAGTAACATTTGTTTGTTACTAGTATTATTTTCTATATCTTTAGGATTGATATTTGCGTCTAATGCATCTATTAATTACGGCAGTACATCCGTAATATTTGAGCTAAACCCTCTTTCTAATCAAATTAGCAGACAATCGATAGTTGTATTAATTGGACATACAATGCTATTTACAGGGTTTTATTCAGTTAATTTATTCCAAAAATTATTGTTAAGGATAGATCGTAATATTAAAAGTTCATGTTTTTACGGAATTTCACTCGTGACTATAAGTTATGGTGTGATTAGTCCGGCATTAGGTTCCGAGTTTTTAAAATTTGTTGTCGTGGTATTTGCTTCAATTGTGACCTTTCGTCATGCAAAAGAATCATTTTTAGCAAAAAAATATTTACAGAAACAGAATACGCTAGTTGATTTTTATAAAATATTTTTCTCAAAAAAAAGAAATGACAATGTATACTCAGCTGCAGAGTTTATCTCGCAATATATTATTAGATCGTTATTAAGTTTAGTAATAGTCAGTGCTGTTACGATAGGTTTATCAGCTCTAATTTTTGGCGATTTAGGAGGAGCATTGATTTTAACTTTGATATTAATAGTATTAGTTTTTTTATTATTTGGAATAAAGCTAGCATTTGTAGGAATTAGTATTTTATCAATGTTTTCATTTATATTATTAGCAACAAATAAAGTGAGAGAGCGTATAGATTTAATGATTTCTCCAATGTACGCATCTGTAAGTGATTTTGCGAGACTCATTGGTTTTACTCATGCAGCTGGCGATGATGGTTACGGGGTAAGAAAATTACCTTGGTGTAGTAGTGAAGGAATTTGTTTACCATTACAGGTTTTAAGCGATTATATGCCGACATTAATTTTGGGAGCATTTGGGCATAACACCAGTCTATTAATATTTTTCTTATTTTTTTTGTTATTTTTAGTTGTTGTTTCAAAGAGTGTTTATTTATTTTTATTACCTGAAAAAAAATTCAAATTGGTTGCAATCTTTGTTTTTTACTTTGCAACTGCATACCTAATTCAAACATTACTGACATTTTTTGGGAACTGGAGAATTATTCCATTATCGGGATTGAGTGTTCCATTTATGAGCATAGGTTTATCCGCAATGATTTTTCCATGCTTCATTTTTGGAATATTTATGCGATTAAACTCAGACAAAGATAAAGAATGAAATTATGTGGCAACTTCCTAAAAATAAAATAAGAAAGAAATAATGCTTGGAAATAATTTCACAGAAAATTTCCTAATTAGATTAGTCTTAGGCGTAATAATTTCAACTCTATTTGTTATGATTTTTAGCGTAATTTATAGGGAAAAAATTAATCACGATTACAAACTCCATGAATTTAAACCAGTAAGCCAAATCAATCGGCTTACCAATATTTCAATTGACTCCTCAAGTTATTTTTCTGAGGGATATAGAAAACAT
>NHFB01000001.1 GCA_002170285.1 Betaproteobacteria bacterium TMED100 | reverse complement strand
GCTTGAAAATCTTCCTGATGAACTAAAAGCATTGCTACTCGGTATGGTTGAGGGGGCAACCGAATTTCTGCCCGTTTCGTCAACAGGACATCTGGTTTTATTTGGTGAAGTTCTGAGTTTTCCTGAGCAATTGGCGCCTACCTTTGATATTTCAATTCAAATGGGTGCGATGTTTGCAGTTATTTGGTTTTATAGGACGAATATACAGAAATCAGTTCTAAGTCGTCAGAAACACCTTGTTCTCATTATCCTGACTGCATTTTTACCAGTTGCGTTTATTGGCTTTTTATTTGGTGAATTGATTATGAGACTACTGTTCTCTCCTATACCTGTCGGACTTTCCTTTATAACTGGAGGAATATTGATTTTGTATGTGGAAAGTAAATATAAAAAAAATTCAATAGTTTCCAGAACTGATTTACTTGAAAAAATTACTTTTATTGATGCTTTTAAAATTGGGTTAATTCAGGTTTTATCTCTAATTCCAGGAACAAGTAGATCCGGTGCTGTTATCGTCAGCGGCATGTATTTTGGTTTAAGTCGTCACTTGGCGACGAAGTTTTCATTTTTTCTCGCTGTTCCAGTAATATTTTCCGCAGGAGTTTATAGTCTTTTTTTGAGTTGGGAATCACTTACTATTGACGAGTTGCCAGTTTTCTTTTCGGGGTTTTTAAGTTCATTTGTAAGTGCCTTAATCGTAATAAAATGGTTAATTAATTATGTACAAAAGAAAAATCTCAAAATTTTTGCATGGTACAGAATTATAGTAGGGACAATTATTATTATTGTAATTTGGTAACCTTTCAAAATTACATTTCTTTAATGAAAGATAAGTTAAAAATCTTTCTATTAGAGTCCAACGCTCTTTTTTCAAACTTGGATACTACNCTATCAGCTGGTCTTTTTGAGAACCCATCAGCTAGATTTGTTAAATGTTTACAGTCTGTTAAGGCCGTTAACATTTGTTCAGCGTAGTTTTCNTTATCAGTTGCGCAATGAAAGCATCCAGAAATCATCAAATTGTTTGCTATCGAATCAACAAAGCTTTTTTGGATTATTCGTCTTTTGTGATGTTTCTTTTTTGGCCAGGGATCTGGAAAAAATAAGTGTATATTTTTGAANCTATTATCAACAAATATATTTTTATTAATTTCTACTGCATCACCTTCAATCAACCTTATATTTTTAATTCCAAGTTCTTCAATTTTATTAAGTACTCTCCCAATACCAGATTTATAAACCTCAATCCCTATAAAATTATCAGTTGGGTTTTCNANAGCTGAATTAATTAGTGTNTCCCCCATACCGAAGCCAATTTCAAGTGTTACATTGGCCCTTTTTTTAAAAAAACTTTCAACATTGGCTGGTTTTTGTAGTTTGATAATCCATTTATCACCATGGTTTTCAATTGCATTACGCTGACTGGAAGTAATTCGACCTCGCCCTAACACAAAACTCTTAATTTTTAAACTAAATAAATTTTTCATAGCTTATAAAATTTTTCCTTAATTTTAAAATTTTTTCTCAATAGTAGCGAATAAATTGATAAAATTTTGGANCNACTCCANAAAAGCAAANAGAATAGAGGAAACATGAACAAAGCCGAATTAATTGATGTCATTGCCGGTTCAACCGGACTCCCAAAATCTAAAATAGATGATGTACTTGGTGCTACCATCTCAAGTATCATTAAAGCTGTTACAAAAGGTGATACTGTACAACTGGTTGGATTCGGAACTTTTGGTTCCGGTAAGCGTGCAGCTAGAGCTGGAAGAAACCCTAGAACTGGTGAAGCAATTAAAATTGCTGCATCNCGGACAGTTAAGTTTACTGCTGGTAAAGCTTTCAAAGATTCAGTAAACAAGAGAAAATAAAGCTTCTTTGGGAGAGCAATTCTACTTTTTTTGTTAAATTGGTNTATGCTCTTCCAAAATTTTTTTGTTTGTCTATGGCACTAAATGTTTTTCAGTGCGGTTTGCTTGAAAATCAAATTGCTATTTTTTAACTAATGTTTATTTTTTTTGTCCTCAAATCACAAAATTAAGTTAATTTATTTTGTGTCGATGAAACAAGTTTGTTGCGTAATAGTTGCATACAATTAATTGTTATCGTATTATGTACTATACTTTAGTATTACATAATTGAAGTTAATGGATAAAATGGACACGTTGAGAATCTTAGTTGTCAGCCAAAAGGGGGGTGTTGGTAAAAGCACTGTATCCGCAAATTTGGCTGCATGGTATTCTGACATTGAGAATAAATCTACAATTCTTGTCGATTTAGATCCACATGGATCATCTAGTTCCTGGATCAAGAACGCAAGACAAACTGGTGCCTTACCTGAGCACTTCGTGGCTGAATCNTTCAGCGAAAGACGATGGCTAATTGATTCAAGACAAAAAATTCGCAAGCACCAAGGTAAATTTGAAACTTTAATTTGCGACTTAACCTGGACTGCAGCTATGGACTCAGAGTTTATGCACGAGTTTGATCTGGTCGTGGTCCCTACCAGTGTCTCAAGTATTGAATTGAATGCGACAATGAAATTTCTAGAGAATATTAACTGGGTTTTTCAAGCTAGAACTGGTATTCCCCCAACTCTTTTAATATGTCCATCAAGAGTAACAGATGATCAACTAATCAATGATCCATTTTCTAAGGAAAATTTTCAAATACCATTTATGTTACTACCACCAGTTTTGGATGACCCTGAAATTAGGAAGTTGTTCAAACAAAAATATATTTTTGATTTCAATACTCCCTCGTCTGTTGCCTTCATAAAATGTGCTGAATCAATTAAACAGGCAGGTGAGATTCATAAAAAGACTAATTCCAACATGAAGTTAAAATTTGCTAACAGAAGGGTTTTAGACACAAATAACACCAAACTTAGTAGATTCATGTCCAAAAAATCTGGAGTTAATTTAGTTCAGTCCCAAGAACACAGTCTAAGGGGAAATTATAGGAAAAAAAATGACAGCAGAGTTTCAGGGTTAATGAAAATATTATCATCTGCATTAACTCAAAAATAAATTTGTTTTTTAATTCAAAAAATTTAAATGTCATCATCAAATTTTACTGTTGCACCAGAATTATTGTCGAATGAGGATATAAATCACTTTCAAAGTGTTATCGATGCGCTTACCAATGACAGTGTGAATATTTTAATCGTTTCCGATGATAAAAAAACTACAAGTTTTATTCATAACTTAATAAAACAAAAACTCATAGATAAAGACAGCAAAAACTTTTCTTTTTATCAGCATGAAAAATTAGAGGCATTCATGGCAGACTCCTTGTTAGGACCGTTTGAAAATGCATTTTCTAAAATAAANGAAATAGATAACAGCAAGGAAAGACCTATAAAAAAAATTCTATTTATAAATGACATTTCTAAATTAGATGAACGTGAGGTTAACCTACTNGTAAGTTTAAATTCTAAAAAGCTTGAAAGTTTTAATTCAATTGTNGTTTTTTTTCAAGATTCCANTAAAACAAGTTACAACAAAAANAAACTNCTTGATCTTTTTGATAAATCAATTAAGTGGGAACCTGACACAATNACAAAAACTTCTGATATTAGTAACAACAACATAGAGAAAAATTTTCATAAAACAAATAATAGCAACTCATACTCACGCCCCAAAAAGATTTTTCTATCTCTTGCATTATTAGNAATTTTGTTAAGTGTGCCATTTTTTTCTACAATTAATACTTCGTCTTTAAATAAATATACCAATCAAGTTTTAAATTTTTTTAAAACTTTTGAAATACCTTATCTAGATTCTTCAATAAATTCTTTTTTTGAAAAGGAGTTACGTATTGACATTGAAAAAAATATTATTGAAAGTGATAATGCTTCTAGGATTGAAGTTCTTAATTTATCTGATTTATCTCAATTCCATNTTTCTACTGGTTACATCATTCAATACTCCGCCCATTTAAAAAAAGGGNGTGCGCTAAAATGGATTTCAAAGCAAAGTAATATAACCGATTTTAAAATAATNGTACTTGAGAAAACTTCTGATAACTCAAATTTCTATGCTGTAGTTTCAAAACCTTTNATAAATTATAANCAAGCTGTTGACTATGCAGTTAATAAAAAATTATCTGGCAAAACATGGGTTAGATCATTAGAGTCAGTTAAAAAATCTCAGGCGAAACAAAATCATATAGATATTTATTTTTAATATGTTCATCTACGAGACATATTTCTCTTATTTTGTGATTTTAGCCTCATTAACAATTAGCTTGACTATGTTTAGAGTATTAGGGTCAACTGTTTCTTTTATTAAGTTATATTTAGTGGGATTAGTTTTAATTGCATTAATAAATCCATCATTGTTTTTTTTATTTAGTTTTCTTAGCGATCAAATCTATGACAAAGCACTTGACATAATTTATGTAGACATATTTTTTGCTGGAGATTTTCTTTTTTTACTATTATTGGGAGGAATCATAGCTACTCGATATAGTAATATTCTAAAAAAACATGCATTACTTAGTTTAACCGCCACAGCGATTCTATCTAGCTCATTATCCGTTTTCTCGTTAAATGAATCAAATTCATTCAGACATATTGTAATTTGTTTGAGTTTATTAGTATTGCTGGTAACTATAATTTTTGAGTCATTAAAATCTCTTTCAAAATTATCCTATGGCAAAACAATATTGTCCCATCTACTTATCTTATCGATCATTAGTTTTTGTTTTTGGTTAATAATGCTTTTTTTGATTATTTCATTTGAGTCAATAGATAAGATGCCTTATCCCATTGCCCAAAATTTACTGAATATTTGGTTGATTTTAAAATCACTTTTTATATTCTTTATTTTATATTTAATAGAATTTATTGATGAGGAAGAGAAACAAATTTTTTCTGAAATGTTAGTTAGAAATGCAAATGAAAGAACTGAAAGAATGACACTTGCATCAAAATCTTTATTTAAATTACCCTANCCTGTATTTGTAATTTCACCTGATGGAAATATTGAATTTGCTAATTCTGAATGTACGAAATTCCTAGCTAATGGCGATTTAAATGGAAAAAATATTAATACAATTTTTTTAACATTAGAGCCATCCTCTAGCACTTCTAGTGTTTGTAGTATAAAACTGTCAGACAAATCCGTACGAATGTTTAAGATTAATCATTACAATATAGAACTCAAAAAATCGAATAAGAGATTATGTTGTTTGGAGAATTTAGAATTTGATTTTTCTGACTTCTGCCAAGGAGTAGTCTCAAGTGAAAACAATAACTCCAATAAAATTGCGGGTATTCTGGACCATAACTTTGCCATTTATAGAATGTCATCTGGATGGACCGAATTATTAAATCCAATCGATAAATTTTTCCATTCAGGAGTTATTTGGGATAAGTTAAAAATTTTATCATTTGATAAACATGAAATTCTTCATTTGGAAAATTCAATTGATTCNTCATCTGAATCTTCTGCATGGCTAAACTTGAGATCAGGTAGTTCAATAAAAGTATCAATATTAAAACTNTATGCACCTGACTTTAGACATTTTTATTTATTTTCTGCTGATATTGTAGAGAAGGAAATTGATATAGAGCAGCATGTAAATTATTCAAAAACCCAGGGATTTCATTCGATATAAAATGAACAACAATAAACTACCCAAGAAAATTTTTTCAGTAAAGATTCTGCAAACACGACATGATCATTTTTTGCAGNTTGAGGATCTTGCTGGATTTAGTGGCTTGACAGAAATTCAAATACGATCGTTAGAAGAGGGNGTCAATAAAGAAAACTGCTTTGTTGATGATGCACATGCTATTGATTGTGCAAAAAGAGTTGCGAGCTGTCTTGGCTTTACACACAATTATTTCTTGAGCCCAGAAAAAAATCTACATCACATAAGCAATCGAATTAAAGCTAATAAAGATAACTTAAAAAATTTTTCTGATAATGAGCAAGAAATTTGTCAATCAAATAACCCCATACTAAATTTAAATGTTTTGTCTGATATTGATTTTTCACTATTTATCAAAAATTCAAAAAGTAACAAAAACATGCAATTAAAATTATTTTATGGAGTTTTTTCTAATTCTCCATCCTTGATGGCTCCTATTATAATTACTGTGATTGCGTTCTTTTACATGTTGATTCACTATATATAATTAATAGTCTAGGATATATCATGCCTCAAACATTTAAATTTTTAGTTGTCGATGATCATCCCATGATTAGAGATTCCATGGCTGACGCTTTGGCAGTTAAATTTCCTGATTCAATTGTAAAAAAAGTTGACTCTGCTGAAAGTGCACTTGAATTTTTAACGCCTTATGCCAGGCAAGGAAAAGATTCGCACTGGTGGGTTTTAATGGATTTAGGTCTACCTGGAATTAGTGGNTTGGCTGCAATACGTTTATTATTAGCTCTTGGCTCAGTTATAAAATTAATAACTGTTTCTGGTAATGATGATGAGTTACAAGTTGGNGCATGTCTCGGAGCNGGTGTAATAGCTTTTATTAGCAAAGGGGCAAGAATTGAAGATACGATGGATCTCATATATGGAATCACTTCTGGAGTCACAAAGCCGGGTGCATGGCTATCAGCAAATGGNGTTNCTGACACGGGTGAAATAAAGAAAATTCAATTAACAGAGAGACAAATGCAAGTTTTGTCTATGATGTGTCAAGGAAAAACTAATCGCGATATAGCTTCNTCATTAGGGATTACCGAAATTACTGCTAAATCACATGTTGGGGGAATTTTTAAGGAATTACATGTAATTAATAGAACTCAGGCAGTACTAGTTGCTCAAAGGTTAGGAATCACATCAACAAATATATAGTTTTACTGTATTTATAAAGGCTGACTTAAAATCGACTGAATTAACTGATGTAATTTTGAGGTTGAAAAAGGTTTCTGTAACAGTGTAACTTTTTGATTCGATTTTATTAATAAGGATTCATTTTCAATATCATCCGTAATAAATATTACTGGTATTTCTTTGTTGAACTCTTCTTGTATATTGTCNATTGTTGTTAGAGGTTCCTCAATTAAATCACTGCCGTCAACTATTATAATCTTGGGAATGCTTGGTAAATTTGAAGTTTTAGATATTATATCTTTAGACGAATTCCCTGTTACGACATCTATGCCAAAATTTGGACTTAAAATTTCAATAGCATTTCTTGTATCATCATCTTGGTCAACAACTAAAACAATTGTTTCACTGGCATCTGTTGTTGTTACTTGTGGGAGAACGTTATACAAATTCTCGTTTTCAACTATGTAACTCCTTTTACTATTATAGCCAGATGTTTTTGGAAGACACAGTATAAAAATTGAACCTAAGCCCAAATGACTTTTTAAGTTTATATAGGCTCCTATTTTGCCGGCTAATTTTTTTACAATTGCCAATCCCAGCCCAATTCCTCGTTTGTAGTGNGAATAATCAATTTGAGTGAATTCNTTAAAAATCTTTTTTCTCATTGATGGATGAATTCCGGGTCCTGTGTCGATAATACTTAATTTTATTACGTTAAATTCTTCTTTGACTCTGACTCTTATACCACCTTTTTTTGTATACTTGATTGCATTACTTAGTAGATTTCTGAAGATCCTTTCCAATAATCGAAAATCTGAGGTAATTGTTGTTTCATTTTTTAGNTTTGAAAAAAATTCCAATCTTAGGCCAAGTTCTTTGGTTGTTTTTATATGCTGATTTATTATTTTTTTAAAAAAAAGATTTNCCTTTAAAGTAGACAATTGTGTTTTTGATACTCCTTGTTCCAACCTACTAACCTCTAATAGACCATCTAGTACATTGTTCATATAATGTACACTTTGTTTCAGCTTTTGAAGACTTTTGAATGATTTATTCGCTTGAATATCTTTCATCTTGATATTGAGTAAAATTGTTTCTAACGAACCAAGATAAAGGTTAATGGCATGCATTGGCTGTTTTAAATCATGGCTGATTGATGCTAGAAATTGAGAGTGTTGAAGTCCTTTTTGCTCAATTTCTTTTCTTTTGTTTATTAAATCTTTCAATAAAAGATCTAATCTTTTAACAGATTTTTCTCTTCTTTGAAATTGTTTAAAAATAATTAAACTCAAGATTAGTGAGAACAAGCATAAAGATACTGTAAGTGATCCAACTAACTTTAATTCAAAAAAAGCGGTAGAAAATGAGAAAAACGTTGATAAAAACAATACAGATAGAAAGAAAATTGAATTTANCAACTGAAAGTTATTTGGCAATAGAGCATTTATCAATATCAACGAAATAAATGTAAAGTTTAGAATAATGATTAAATCTACTACGTTTGAAGTCCACACTAAAATCAATACAAAAACCCATGTTCCAATAATCCCTAAATATAAAAACTGTTCAATAACTGATTGCTTTTTNAAAAAAAATGACCTAGTAATAATTTGCATAATTGAAAAAGTAATGATCAATATAATCGGTACGTTTAATTCATTACAGATTTCTGTATGCGAATTGTTTGAAGCCCAGAAATAAANAAATATAATCATGCAAATATTTCCGAGATTTGCAAAAATACTATTNCCTAAATTTTCTATTAGCTGTTTGGNATTAACGTTCATATTTTTAAATATGATACTTAAGTGTTGACATAGAAAATCACTATACTATACTTTAGTATTAATTTCTAACATAGCTTAACCACTAGCTATAGTACTTATGTGTCACAGGAGTATAAATGCCAAAGCGTTCTGAAACATCTTTAGGAAATATGGATGGTCTTAAGAGTTATGAGCCTGAAACGGGTTGGTCCGATATTCCTAATTCTGAACTCAATAAAAATGCAGATGAAGAGAAACTTGAGGAGGATGCTAAATCTGATAATTGGCAAATAAATGAGGAAGAAAACGATTTAAGAATCAAAAAGCCCTCTAGTGAGAGAGAGGATTTTTTTGAAGAAGATTTTATTGAAGATATTCAAGAAACAAAAATGAGCAATCTTGCTAGGCAAGTAGCTGAAACTAATACATTAGTTGATAAAGCCTTAGGATCATTGTCCTCTGAATCCACGGAGCGGGGTGGTTCCAAAACACTTGATGAATTGGGTGAAAGCCTTGGCGATTTGTTTGGGGAATTGTATGAAGGATCTGCCGCATCAGGCTCAAGTCCTTGGGGCACAATTTCTGATGGTTTAGCAGAATTATCTGCCCAAATAGATAAAAGAGATACTTTGAGACAAGAATTAAAAGAAACTCAGCAATCTATNGATAAAACAAGACTCAATTTGATTGAAGAAATACAGGATGTTGCAAATTCTGAACAAGAGCGTTTAAGCATGATAAAAATGAGGAGCAGACTTGCTACAGTNATGGCAGATAAATTATTAAATAAGCTCCGTTGAAATAATTTTTTGTTTAGAAACCACTAAAAAAAAAAAAACTTGATTTAATACTAAAGTATAAGTAATAATAATACTAAAGTATTATTTAATTAAAATTATTATAAAAGTTTAAAGCTAGGAGAGATCGATGGCTGACAGTTTGCAAAAATGGGTAGGACGAAATCGTCCTCCTAGAGTACAAATCACTTATGACGTTGAAATTGGTGATGCAATTGAAAAAAAAGAACTCCCATTTGTTGTTGGACTCATGTCCGATTTGTCTGGGGATCCAGCTGAACCCCTCCCNAAACTTCGCGATCGTAGATTTGTTGANATTGATCGAGATAACTTTAATGAAGTNATGGAGAAAATTACTCCAAGATTGGATTTAAAGGTTTCAGANGTAATGAAAGGCGAGGGCGATTTAAAAATAGTATTGGATTTTAAAGAATTCGGTGACTTTCATCCCGAGGCTATAGTTAAGAAAATTCCTCGCTTAGCTAAGTTACTGGAGGCAAGACAGAATCTTAGAGATCTTTTAAGTAAATTAGATGGAAACGACGAACTAAATGATCTGTTATCTGATGTTGTTGGAAAAAATAAAGAATTAAAAGAAGTAAAAGCTGAAGTTGATGCCTTAGACAAAAATGATGCGGATGACAAAAAAGATTCTTAAATTAAATAGAATCAGAAAAATTAAATTTGATACGAATTAACTTTTACGGGTGACCGATATGGCTGAAAAAGAAACATCTAAAACAGAATCAACTGAAAAACTAACTTTAGTTGAAAAAATTATTCAGGATGGAGGCATGATCAATGATCCATCTCAGAGCGATTATGCAAAGAAAATGATTGGACAATTTGCAGGTCAAATACTGGATGAGGGCATGGTTTTTTATCCTGAAAAGGGCGTTGTTTCAATGGTAAATGAAAGAGTTGCTGAAATCGACAACATGATTGGTGATCAGTTGAATGAAATAATGCATAACCCTGACTTTCAGGATTTGGAAGCTACATGGACAGGGCTTAAAGATATGGTTTTTGGAACTGAAACAAGTACAAGACTTAAGTTACGCCTATTGAATGTGAGCAAGTCTGAGCTTTTGAAAGATTTAGAATCAGCAGTTGACCACGATATGAGTACACTTTTTAAAAAAGTTTATGAGGACGAATATGGTACCTTTGGCGGAAATCCTTTTTCGATGCTGATAGGAGACTATTATTTTGGAAGACACCCTCAAGATATTGCATTACTCGAGAAAATTTCTAAGGTAGCTGCTGCGGCACACACACCTTTTGTTGCAGCTGCTGAACCTGCTCTTTTTGATATGAAATCTTTCACNGATTTGGGTACTCCAAGAGACCTTNCAAAAATTTTTGAAAGTGCAGAACTCATAACTTGGAAAGCTTTTAGAGACTCTGAGGATTCAAGATACACGACACTTGTTTTACCAAGGTATGCTGCAAGACTACCGTATGGAGAAAACACTGTTCCGGTTGAAAGTTTTGCTTTTGAAGAAGATGTTGATGGTAAAGACCATAGCAAATATTTGTGGGGAAATTCTTGCTATCAATTAGGGTTGAGAATAACTGATGCNTTTGCAAAATATGGTTGGACTAGTGCAATTAGAGGAGTAGAAGGTGGAGGNAAAGTTGAAGGAATGACTGCTCATACATTTAAAACAGATGAGGGCGACATTGCGCTGAAATGTCCTACTGAAGTTTTAATTACCGATAGAAGAGAAAAAGAGTTGAATGATTTGGGGTTCATCGCAATTGTAAACTCTAAAGGATCAAATTTTGCTGCCTTCTTNGGAGGACAGACAGTTAATAAACCGAANGTCTACAACAAAGANAATGCTAATGCTAATGCCGAACTGTCATCGCGACTGCCATATATGTTAGCTGCGTCTCGTTTTGCTCATTATATAAAAGTTATTATGAGAGACAAGATAGGTAGTTTTCAGACGAGAGGAACGGTAGANACATATTTAAATACGTGGATATCCGATTATGTTTGCNTNAATGATAGTGCTCCTCAAGAGACTAAAGCTAGATTACCACTTGGAAATGCAAGAGTAGATGTTACAGACGTCCCCGGTAAACCTGGTGTCTATCAAGCGATTGTTTTTATTCGTCCTCATTTCCAAATGGAAGAATTAACTGCATCAATTAGGCTAGTGGCAGAGTTACCACCACCAGCTGCTTAATGATTAACTTTTTTTAAAATGATTTTTTATTTTTAAACAATTAACACCGGAGTGAAATTATGAGTTCAAGCGATATTTATCATTTAGTTGTTTCAGACATTACTGGAAATGACACCATCTTATTGGATGATGAAGCTGGAATTCTCTGCAAAACATGGGAACTCAAAGCTGCTATGCCAATGCAATTAGATATTGCAAATACCGAGAGAACTTCTGGAAGAGTTGTTTTTACAGATATGCATTTTACAAAAATGTCTGATTTATCAACTCCAGCATTATTTTCTTCTTGTGCTGCAGCTAATGTACACACTGCCACATTGCGAGTAGGTAGAACCGCAGCTGGTGCTTATTTACCAATGTTTACATATACTATGACCAACGCAATGATTTCTTCTATCAGAACACATGCTGATGGTGATGGAAGGTTTCCAACTGATGAGTTTTTTATTAATTTTTCCCAGATAGAAATAGAGTATAAACAACAAGGGATTGATGTTGTTAGTCCTGGAAATGACTCATTTGGATGGAATCTTTCACTAAATGCACCTGTCTGAGATTAGAGCTAACAATTGGTTATAGGAATTGAGGAAATATGTCTCGAATACATTCAGGCGGCATTGTACCTCTATTCGATCGACTGGGTTCGGAATTAGAAAATATTGATGGAATTGAAAAAAATTTTTTAACTCCTATTGGTCTTGAACAATCAGTGATGATCGAGCTTAACAGATTATCAACAACACGTTCGAGATTAACGTTTGACGAATTTGTAAAAAATGACCTAACAGTTTTAGATTANGGCTTACCNGACTTCACAGGNTATTCTGTTCAAAATGATGAGAACAGAAGAGCGGTNAAAGTTGCAATAGTNAAAGCAATAGAAAATTATGAACCTAGATTAAAAAAAGTTAATGTTTCTGTTTTCACAACTTCAACAAAAAAAAATGTTTCCTTNTTTGTTGTTGAGGCAAGTTTACTTTTAGGAAAAGAATANCAGAGNGTAAGTTTTACTCTAAATGGTAAAAATTCTCCTGCTGATTCTCTTAATCAAAAAGAGGTTTTCTAATGAGTAAAACTAATGATCTAGANTTACTTGATTACTATACAAGAGAATTAGATTTTCTAAGAAAAGATGGTAAAAACTTTGCACAACGTTTTCCAAAGGTNGCTTCTAGATTAGACCTTAGAGATTCAGAATCATTAGACCCTCATACTGAGAGATTAATTGAGTCAGTTGCTTTTTTATCAGCAAGAGTACGAAGAGATATTGATAGAGAATACTCCGAGATTGCGTCAGGACTATTAGGTAATTTATGCCCATCACTTNTTCAACCAATACCTTCAACAACAATAGTTCAGATAAGCTCAAAAGACTTACAAGGAAAAGTNACANCTGGTATAAAAATACCAAGGCATACACTTCTTTCCACTAAAACAACTGCAGGAGATGATTGCAAGTTTAGAACTGTATGGGACTCAAAGATTATGGGTATTGATGTTGTGGAAGGAAAAATCAATGATGAAGAAAATTTATTTTTAAAGATAAGAACTCAACAAAAAACAGATTTATCAGAGTTGACTTTAAATTCATTTTCNTTTCATATTGCCGGCGAATGGTCTGTTTGTTCCGCNCTATATGAGGCTTTATCNACTAGGGTAAANTTTTTATCTATTAAAGACAATCATAATAATAAAATTNATTTAAATTCATCAGCAATTCGTTTTCAAGGATTCCAAGAAGATGAAATAGCATTACCACAAGCACCGGGTTCACACCCTGCTTATTCATTGTTACAAGAATATTTTTCATTTCCTCAGAAATTTTTTTTCTTTGAATTAAATGGTTTGCCAAATAATTTTTTTACTGGNAGTGAATTAAATATCACAATTGATATGGGAGGTTTGCCNTCAAAACTAAGATTAGTNGATTCGCAAAACTTTAAATTAAACTGTATTCCTGTGATTAATATTTTTTCAAAAATAAGTGAACCTATAACAATTAATCATAAAAATTATGAATATTTACTAGTTGCNGATAGAACTCAAGAATTAAGCACAGAGGTTCATTCTGTAGTTAACATTACTGCATCTGAACCTGGTGCAAAAATTCCAAAAATTATTCCTCAATTTAGNGAGTTAGAAAGCGATAAAAATTTTGNCACTGACAGTAACTTAGTTTTTTGGTCATTTACTAGGAGAAAGAGTTTAAGAAAAGATTTTTCTGGAACTGATATTTTTTTAAATTTNGTTGATAAAAAAAATTTTCTTAATGATCCTACTTATCCTATATTGTATGCAAACATATTATGTACTAATAGAAGGTTAGCTGAACAACTCCCTGTAAAAGCTTCACTAACTGGTGAAGGGGTATCGACCGGATTATCAATTAATTGTTTGTATGAACCATCTAGACAAAGGGACCCTCCNCTTGGAAGTGAGACAATTTGGAAACTAACTTCATTACTGTCATTAAATCATCACTCATTAATTGACGGTGAAACCTCCAAAACTATTTTAAGAGAAATTTTAGCTTTGTTTGCTTCTGATAATAATAGTGATCTTGATCAAATAAGAGGTGTTTTAGGTTTGAAGGCAAAAGGTGTTACTAGAAAACTTTCCTCTGATGCATGGAGAGGGTTTTGTCGTGGTATTGAAATAGAAATTGAACTTGATCCAGAATCTTTTGTTGGTTCTTCAATGATTTTGTTTAGTTTGGTGTTATCGAGATTTTTTTCTTTATANACAACAATNAACTCTTTTATTTCGGTTTCTGTTGTACGTGGAAATCAAAAAATAGTCGAATGGCCACCTATTATTGGTCGCCAGGAGTTTATTTAATATGAAAAAGAATCAAAAAAAATTGAGTTTGACTGACCAGATTATTGAAAATCCAGAGAGATTTGATTTAATGCAGTCAATTAGTATTCTCGAAAGAGAAGCAGTGGAAAATGGATTTTCACCAGTCGGTATTAATGATAGCCGTGATGATGCAATCAGATTTACTGGAAAAGTTTCACTTAGTTTTGAGGCGAGTGACCTTACATCTGTCGCAAGAGGTGCAATCAATCACTGCGCCTTTGAGGTGGAGTCACCAATTATGGTTTTGGTTGGGACAGGGGGACCAATGCCTGAACCTTTTACTGAATTAGTTATGTATAGAAATTCTATTAAAGATTTTGCTACGAAATTTTTTTTGGATATATTTCATAATAGACTACTAACACTTTTTTATCTTGCAAGAAAAAAAAGATTTCCAGGCTTGTGTTGGGAATCGCCAGATAAATCCATTGTTGCTAAAGCTTCTAATCTGCTGGGGTCCCTCGGTCGTGAAAAAATAGAAATAAGGAAAAAGGGTGAGGTTAACTGGATTAGACATGCTGGATTGTTATCTGGAATTCCTAGATCAATGGCTGGGTTACTTTCAATTTTGAGAGATAGATTTAAGTTCGAAAAAATTTACGGAAATCAATTCATTGGATGTTGGTATGATTTAGACAAACAAGATATCTGCAGATTAGATAATTCCAAACATATGATAATACTTGGCGATAATTTTGTTTTAGGAAAAAAATTTTGGGATCAAACAGGTGGGATTAAATTAACAATAAGAAATTTATCATGGGCTAGATTTAATGACTTTTTGCCATTCGGAAATGAATTTTTGCCAATGAAGAGAATTATTCAGAGATATCTCTCAAGTGATATTAGAGTCCAAATATCAATGAGTCCTATCAGAAATGAAATCAAAAATTTTGAATTATCAAGTAGGTCAGAAACTAGACTCGGTTTCTCATCATGGTTAAAGCCTAGAAAAACAAAAATTTTTCAGGAAGTAAAATTTCAATTCGATACTTCTCATGTTAGTTAGAATCAGAATAAAAATTAATCTTAATTTCCGTATTGGAGAAATGTTTTGAGAACCGGATATAGCCAGCAAGGGATGACTATCAAAGTTGAAACAGTGATGGGTAAGGATGTATTTTTATTAGACAGTTTTTTTGGAACTGAGCATATTTCAAACCCTTTTCTATTTACTTTAGAGATGCGTTCCTCTGAAATGTCGATAGATTCCTCTGGGCTAATTAATACAGATTTTTTGGTCAAAGTTTTATCAGCTGATACTCCAGCAAGATTTTTCCACGGAATTGTTTCATCTTTTTCACAAATTGGAATTGATCAAGAATTTGCTTACTATAAAGCAGAAATTGTTCCAAGGTTTTGGTTATTAACATTAAGTAGTACTAGGGCAATTTTTCAAAATGTTTCTTCAGTTGAAATTGTTACTAATATTTTAGAATCTTTTGGCATTATAATTGAAAATCGTCTTACCGGTTCATATCATACCAGAGAATATACTGTTCAATATGAAGAAAGCTCATTTGATTTTGTAAGTAGATTACTAGAGTCTGAAGGAATTTTTTATTTTTTTTCTTTTGATCAAAATGGACATAAAATG